>JAURNJ010000243.1 GCA_030830245.1 Novosphingobium sp.
GCTTGGCTTCGCCATATTGGCGGTAAAGATCGAGCGTCCAGGCTGCGACAACACCGGCAAATTCGGTTGCTCCATAAGCTGGGGTGACCGGGACGCCGAAACGCCGCTCGAACGCTGCAAGCAAATCGGGCTCGACCTTGCCACCGCCCATGCCGACAACCTCGAGGCTGGAAAGCCACTCTGCCGGAACATCGCTGTCGAGCATCATGCGCACGCCTGCCGGCGGCAAGGCGCCGCGCGTTGGCTTGAATTCGCGGATTGCCGAGGCCCAGGCGTGCGGCGCGAACTTATCTAGCAAGACCAGCGGCTGGCGGTTCATCAAGGGCGGCATGGCATAGCCCAGACCCGAAACGTTCCCCAGCGGCGCGGCCATGATCTGCGGCTTGGCTCCGTCGCTGCCCGCATACATCGTGCCGCTGGCTGCGAGCGAACGGGTGATTGTCTTGCGGCTCAATGCCACCTGCTTTGGAGCGCCAGTGGTGCCCGAAGACAGCAGTTCCAGCGCGGTTCCCACCGGTGGTTCTGCAAATGGACCCTCCCCGCGCTGCAACAGGACCGCAATCTTACAACAATCGTCCCCGTCGGACACTGCAATCGCCCCGCTGCCGACCCTGCGCGCGGCGGCAAGTGCTTCTTCGCTCCAGTCCTCGCGCTCGGCGACGAAAACAGGCCTGCGCAACCGTTCGATGTCGGCGGCAAGCCGGGCCGGACTTTGTGCTGAATGGATCATGGTCAGGGCGCGGCCTGCATCGAGTGCTCCTGCCATGACTGCGACATGTGCCGGGCGATTGCGCGCCACCAGCGCGAGGCCGCCTTCCGGCCCGGCAGCAGCAAGGACAGCCGACGAGGTCCGCATCATCCAGTCGCGCGCATACCAGCGCCCGGCAAACCAGACGCAGTTCTCCTCGCCGCTGGTCAGCAGGGCTGGTATGGTCGGATTATCGGCGGTCCCAGACATGGGTTTGCCATATCTCCGTCATTACGCAAGTGCAATAGAGGACACCCTATTGGCATATTTTGACTCGACATGACCCCCGAATCAGGGCAATAGAGGACACCCTATTAAGGCGAGGAGCGAAAAATGAGCGCCACCAAGGAAAAGACAGCTGACGACGGCCTCGTTCGCAGCATGCTGACCGACGAATCGATCCAGTTGATGCGCGACCGCATCGGCTACCCCAACCCGACCGTGCGCACCGGCTTCACCGACGAGCCGTGGAACACCATCGCCACCGCCGACGCGATGCGCCGTTTTTCCTACTGCATCGGCGACGATAATCCGCTGTTCTGCGATCCCGAATATGCAAAGAACACGCGCTGGGGCCAGACCATTGCTCCGCCCGCCTTCGAGAAGTCGATGGGCATCATGGGCAACCGGACGTTTGACGACCCGGAATTCGAGAAGGAAACCAGCAAGGCGCTGCGCGGCGTGCAGCTGTTCCACTCGGGCGGCGAATTCTTCTACTGGGCGCCGATCGTCGAGGGCGTGAAGCTGTGGCGCTCGCGCTATGTCAAGCAGGTCGATGTCAAGGAATCGGAATACGCCGGTCGCTCGGCCATCGTTACCAACGGCCTTTGCATGTGGGACGAGAACGACAAGGTCTACGTCGACGGAGTCGACTGGTTCGTCCACGCTGAGCGCAAGAAGCGCGACGATGCCTCCAAGGACAAATACGCCAAGGAAGAGCCCGCCTTCTACACCGACGAGGAGATGCAGGAGATCGAGGACTGCTACGATAACGAGTATCGCCGCGGCGCCGACACGCTCTACTATGAAGACGTCGTGGTCGGCACCTCTCTGCCCAAGATGGTCAAGGGTCCCTTCACGATTACTGACCTCATCAACATGCACATGGGCACGGGCTGGATCCTCTATGGCTGCTGGCCCAACCGCCTTGCTTATGAGGGCCGCAAGAAACTGCGCGGCTTCTACACCCGCGACGAACACAACAATTGGGATACGCTCCAGCGCGTCCACTGGGACAAGAACCTGGCCGAAAAGGTCGGCGTCAAAATGATGTACGACATCGGCGCGGTCCGCCAGTTCCATGTCTCCAACTACCTCACCAACTATGCCGGTGACGATGCCTTCATCCACCGCGTCAAGTTCGAGTTCCGCCGCTTCAACTACACCGGCGACGTGACCTGGATGACCGGCGAGATCGTCGACAAGCGCATCGATCCGAAACTCGGCCCAGTTATCGAGGTCGTCCTGCGCGGCACCAACCAGCGCGGCAATGACAACATCAACGCCAGCTCGACGATCATGGTCGCCAGCCGCGAGCATGGCCCGGTCAAGCTGCCCGAGACGCCCGAGCCGACGCCATACCGTCGCAAGACGCCCTGATCGGGCAACACTGTTCCTTGGGAGAGGAAGCGCCGGCCTGGAGCGATCCGGGTCGGCGCACATGTTGGGGAAGCCTATAATGTCCGAAGCGATCGCCTGGCTGCGCGAAGAATGCGAGGAACTGGAGACCCTGCTCGGCGGCTTGTCCAAGGCGGAGTGGGACCTTGTCACCGATTACAAGGACTGGACCATCGCCGATCAGGTGATGCACCTTCACCAGGTCGACATGTGGGGCATCCGCGCAGTCACTGATCCCGAGCACTGGACCGATTACGTCAAGAGCGTTCGCGCCTACCAGGCCGAAGGCAAGACCCATTACGATGTCGCCCGCGAGACCTTTGGCCAGATGCCTCGTGCCGACCTGCTCGCTTTGTGGAGCAATGGCTGGCGTGATTTGATCGGCAAGCTGGAAGCAGTGGTCGGCGACGACAAACTGCCGTGGTTCGGCCCGCCGATGCGTCCCGATTCCTTCGCCGGGGCGCGCCAGATGGAAACCTGGGCACACGGCCAGCGCATCTGGGACATTCTTGGCAAGACCCGCCAGCCCGGCGAGCGGATCAAGGGCATCTGCGAGCTGGGCGTGCGCACTCAGGGCTGGACCTTTGCCAACCGCAAGCTGGATCGCCCGCCCGTCGCCCGCGTCGAGCTGACCTCGCCTGTGGGAGAGCAATTGGTGTGGAACCCCGATGCGGAAGGCCTGGTGAAAGGCAGCGCGCTCGATTTCGCCTTGGTCGTGGTCCAATCGCGCAATGTCGCCGATACCGGTTTGATCTGCGAGGGCGACAATGCCAAGGCGTGGATGGCGATCGCCCAGGCCTATGCCGGGGTGCCCGCCGATCCGCCCAAGCCCGGCACGCTCAAGGTGCCGAAGTAACTCGCAGGGAGCATCCATGCCTGAAGTCACGCTGAGCCGCCCGTCCGATCACGTCGCCGTCATCCGCATCGACCGACCGGAGGCGATGAACGCGCTAAGCCTCAGCGTGCGCCAGCAGGTCGCGGCCATCGTCAACGAACTGAACGATGACGACGAAACCCGCGTCATCGTGCTGACCGGCGGCGAAAAGGTGTTTGCCGCAGGCGCGGACGTTGCCGAACTCAACAAGCGCACCGTGCTCAGCAACCAGTTCCGCCTGTCGCGGGTCGCCTGGGATGCGCTCGATTCCTGCCGCAAGCCGATCATCGCCGCAGTCAATGGCTATGCGCTGGGCGGCGGGTTCGAAATGGCGCTGCATTGCGACATCATCATCGCCGGTGACGAAACGAAAGTCGGCCAGCCCGAAGTGCGGCTTGGCATCATGCCCGGCGCGGGCGGAACCCAGCGGTTCGTGCGCGCCACCGGCAAGTACCAGGCGATGCGCTGGCTGATGACCGGGGACCAGATTCCGGCGCAGACCGCCTACGAGATCGGCCTGATTTCCGAAGTCGTGCCCGAGGCCGAGGTGCAGAGCCACGCGCTCAAGCTCGCCGAGAAGATCGCGCGCCTGCCCCCGCTCGCCATCGAAGGCAGTAAGCAGGCGGTGATCATGGGTGCGGAAGCCTCGCTGCCGACCGCGCTCGCCTTCGAGAACAAGATCTTCCAGCTGCTGTTTGCCAGCGAGGACAAGGCAGAGGGCACCAGCGCCTTCCTTGAAAAGCGCAAGCCCGAGTTCAAGGGCAAGTAACAGGTCGGCGGGCATCGCCCGCCGCAGCCTTAAAGTTCCATCATGCTCGCATAGCGCTCGACCTGCGCACCCGCGCCGCCGTGGCGCATCTCGAAAGCGATCAGCTGGCGGAAATGGTGGCCGACCGGGTATTCTTCGGTCACGCCGATGCCGCCGTGCAGCTGGATGCC
>JAURNJ010000244.1 GCA_030830245.1 Novosphingobium sp.
GATGGTGGTCGACAGCAGCACCTCGTACCTGCCCTCGTAGAAGGCGCTCATCCGCTCTTCCACTTCGCCCGCACCCATCTGCCCATGCGCGGAAATCGCCTTCACCTCCGGCACATGCTCGCGCAGCCAGTCTTCCACCTCGGCCATGTCGGCGATGCGCGGCACGACGATGAAGCTTTGCCCGCCGCGATGATGCTCGCGCAGCAGCGCCTCGCGCACTACCATGTCGTCCCATTCCATCACGTAGGTTCGCACGGCGAGGCGATCCACCGGCGGCGTCTGGATGGTGGAGAGCTCGCGCAGGCCCGACATTGCCATTTGCAGCGTGCGCGGGATCGGCGTTGCAGTCAGGGTAAGGACGTGGACATTGGTGCGCAGCGCCTTGAGCTTTTCCTTGTGGTTGACGCCGAAACGCTGCTCTTCGTCGACCACGACTAGCCCGAGCCGTTTGAAGCTCACCGATTTCGACAGGATGGCATGGGTGCCGATGACGATGTCCATGGTGCCGTCGGCAAGGCCATCGCGCGTGGCCTTCGCTTCCTTCTCCGGCACGAGCCGCGAAAGGCGCCCGATCTTGAGCGGGAACCCGGCAAAACGCGCGCTGAAACCGGTGTAGTGCTGGCGGGCGAGCAGGGTGGTCGGCGCGACGACGGCGACCTGGTGCCCGGCCATTGCCGCCACGAAGGCGGCGCGTAGCGCAACCTCGGTCTTGCCGAAGCCGACATCGCCGCAAACCAGCCGGTCCATCGGCTTGCCTTCGGCCAGGTCGGCCAGCACCTGTTCGATGGCGCGTTCTTGGTCCTCGGTCTCGTCCCAACCGAAGCGGTCGGCAAACTGGTCGTAGCCCGATCCGTCCGCCTCCATCACCGGGGCGGTGCGCAAGGCGCGTTCGGCCGCCGTCTTCATCAGCTCGGCTGCGATCTGCCCGATCCGTTCCTTCAGACGCGCACGGCGCTTCTGCCAGGCCTCGCCCCCAAGCCGGTCGAGCGGCATCGCCTCGTCGGCATTGCCGTAGCGCGAGAGAACGTCGAGGTTTTCGACCGGGATGTAGAGCTTGTCGCCGCCGGCATAGGTCAGCATCACGCAATCGTGGGGGCTGGAGCCGACGGGGATCGATTGCAGCCCCTCGTAACGGCCAATGCCGTGTTCCATGTGAACGATCAGATCGCCCGGCGTCAGCGCGGATAGTTCGGCAAGGAAGGCGTCGGCGTCCTTACGACGCTTCTTGCGCCGCACCAGCCGGTCGCCGAGCATGTCCTGCTCGCTGACCAGTTCGATCTCGGAATTCGAGAATCCGGTTTCGATCGGCAGTACCAGCGCAGCGGGGCGACCCTTGGCGGCAAGGCCCAGGGCTTCGTGCCAGCTTTCCGCCATCGCCGGTGCAGGGGCCTGCGCCTCTCCCAGGATCGAAGCGATTCGCGAACGGCTGCCTTCGGTATAGGCAGCGATGATCGCCTTGCGAGCTGCCTTGGCGACAGCGTGCAGGTGCTTTGCCGCGGCATCGTAGACATTGTCGCCCCGCGCTCGCTCGGGCGAGAAGTCCCGCGACCCGGAAAAGCCGAAATCGATGACCGAGGCGCTTTCGGGCTGGGCAAAGGGATCGGCGCGGTGGAGCGGCCAGTTGCGGGATTGTTCCGCCCATTCTCCGGCCGTGAGATAGAGCGACGATGGATCGAGCGGGCGATAGCTGCCCGGCGCCCGTTCCGCGCCCTCGCTGCGGGCAGTGAAGTAGTCGGCGATCTCGTCGAAACGTTCCTGCGCACCGTTAGCGGCAGAACTGTCGATAACGACCAGGTCATGTTCGCCAAGGTGATCGAACAGCGTAGCGAGGCGGTCCTCAAAGAGTGGCAGCCAGTGTTCCATGCCCGCCATACGCCGCCCGTCGCTGACCGCCTGGTAAAGCGGGTCTTCGGTCGCCTTGGCGCCGAACAGTTCGCGGTATCGCGAACGGAACCGCTTGATCGTGTCCTCGTCGAGCAGTGTCTCTCCGGCCGGAAGGAGAAGATGCTGGTCGACCGATCCCGTGGAGCGCTGGGTGTTCGGATCGAACAGGCGCATCACTTCGAGTTCGTCCCCGAAGAAATCGAGCCGCAGGCCCGAGCCGAGGCCGGAGGGCACGATGTCGAAAACCGAACCGCGCACCGCAAAATCGCCCGCATCGACAGCCGTATCGGCACGTGCATACCCCTGGCGGCGCAGCATGGAGATCAGGCCTTCGTGGCTGATCTCCATGCCCGGCTTGAGCAGCCGCACCGATTCGCGGATGCGGAACGGGGTGGGCACTCGCTGGGTCACCGCATTGATCGTGGTGACGAGCAGCTGAGGGCCGCTCGGAGCAGCTTGCAGGCGGTGAAGCGCGGACAGGCGCCTGGCGCTGACCGAGAGCGCTGGACTCGATCGGTCATAGGGAAGGCAATCCCAAGCGGGAAACTCGATCACGTCGAGTTCCGGCGCGAAGAAGCTTGCCGCTTCGGCGACTGCACTCATCGCCGCGTCGTTGAGTGCGACGAACACCGCGCGATGCTTTGCCGCGCGGGCGAGATCGGCCATCACCAGCGGCTGCGCACCGCGCGCGACGCTTGCGAGAGTCAGCGGCGCGGTCGCCGTAAGGATGCGGTCAAGGTCAGGCATGGTGATGGGGCCGGGTTTGGGCCAGATACGCCTTCAGCGCGGAATTTCAACGAAATCGAGCTTCTGCAATGCGTCCATCATCGGCCCGGCATAGCGCGGCGGCACTTCTTGCTGTCCCATCGCCCAGGCGAGGGAATCGACGTCTTCTTCGTTCAGCAGGGCCTCGAACCAGTCAAGATCGTCGGCGTCCCAGTCGGGATGACGCGCATCGAAAAAGCAGCCGAAGATGTAGTCGGCCTCGCGCGTACCGCGATGCCAGGCGCGGAAACGCAAGCGGGCGAGGCGGGTGGGCAGATCTTCCATGGCAGGCGCGGTATGCGTTCGTCGCCGCGCCTGCAAGTGCGCTTGCCCTCAATGCACGGCGCGCAGCTTGTCTATGATGGCCTCGGGCGTGGCGCCTGTCATCGTCGCGTCGACGTCACACAGCAGCACGTTCTGCAATTGCTTGTGATAGCGCCTGCGCATTTCGCCCAGCGATCGTGGATCGGCCATGATGACGAGGCTGGCGATCCTGTGCTGCAACACTTCCTGATTGAGCCATTCGGCAACAGCGACCGCGTGCGCGCGTTCCTCCATCCTGTCGAGCTTGTCCTTGGGGGCACCGAAACCGAGCCGCGAAACCTTGTCATGATCACGGGCCGTGCTGCTGTAATTGGTGTTTTCGACAGCGGGTACCGCAACAGGTTCGAGCTGAGGATGCGCCTCATTGCCGGCGTTGCGGTAAAGTTCGAACTTCTCTCCATCGACGAGAGCGAAGACAGTGCCATGGGGAAGCAGCATGATGTTTTCTCCTCTTGAGCGCGATGGATAGGGCATAACCGGAGCCGTGAAATTGCGTTCCATCAAGTCTGGCGAAACATTGCGCGCTGGGCCAGAAGCATGGTCATGCGTCCCGAGCGGCTAAACGATCTGTTCAAGGAGGTGCAGACGCTCGACGGCGTCGGACCGAAATTGCTGCGGCCCCTCGAAAAGCTCGGGCTGACGCGGATCCGCGACCTTGCTTACCATTTGCCTGAACGGTTCGTGGAGCGACGCGCGGTAGCCGATCTCGATGCCGCGAGCGTGGGCGAAAACATCATCGTTGCCCTGACGCCGCGCGAGCATCGCCAATCTGGCGGGCGCGGTCCGTTCCGCGTTCTGGCAGAAGATGCGATCGGCAACATTGCCGCGATCACCTATTTCGGCAGGGCCAGCTATGCCGCCAAAAAGCAGCTTCCGCTGGGAGAGAAGCGCTGGGTGGCGGGCAGGCTCGACCAGTATGGACAGATGCTCCAGATCGTCCATCCCGGCCATGTCAGCGATAGTCCATCCAGCCTGGCCGGGCAGGTGTGCGAGCCCGTCTATGGCCTCTCCGAAGGTTTGACGCAGCCGCGGGTCGCGGGTTTCGTGGCGCAGGCGCTGGCTCAGCTGCCCCACCTTCCCGAATGGATCGAGCCGGGTCTGCTAGAGCGGACGAAATGGCCAGGCTGGCGCGACGCCCTGTTTGCCGCGCATCGCGGACCGGATAGCTCCGCGCAAGACCGGCTTGCCTATGACGAACTGCTGGCGAACAGCCTCGCCCTGATGCTGGTGCGCGCCAGCAACCGCAGCCAGAGCGGCACGCCGCTGACTGGCGATGGCCGGCTACGGGCGAGGCTGAACCTGCCCTTCGCCCTGACCGGGGCGCAGAAGCGCTCTATCGCCGAGATCGAGGGCGACATGGCGCAGAGTGCGCCGATGCTGCGTCTGCTTCAGGGAGATGTCGGCTCGGGCAAGACGGTGGTGGCGCTGTCCGCCATGCTCATCGCGGTCGAAGCAGGTGCGCAAGCCGCGATGCTCGCGCCGACCGAATTGCTCGCGCGCCAGCACCATGCCACCTTGATGCAGATGGCGTCTGGAACGGGTGTGGAGATTGCGCTGCTGACCGGGCGCGACAAGGGCAGGGCGCGCGAATCGATACTCATGGGACTACTCGACGGCTCGATCGATATCGTCGTGGGCACCCACGCGATTTTCCAGGACACGGTGAGTTATCGCAATCTCGCGATGGTGGTGATCGACGAGCAGCATCGGTTCGGGGTTGGGCAGCGACTGATGCTGGCGCGCAAGGGTCGCCGACCGCCGCATACGCTAGCGATGACGGCCACGCCGATCCCCCGCACCCTGACCCTCGCACAATATGGCGAGATGGATGTGAGCAAGCTAGAC
>JAURNJ010000245.1 GCA_030830245.1 Novosphingobium sp.
GCTGGCCGAGCGGCTGGTCACGCTCGACCGCGAACTGACCGATGTGATCCTCGCGCACCGGCCCGATGCGGGCGCGGTCGAGGAGGTGTTCGTCAACACCAATGCGCAATCAACGCTGAAGCTGGGGCAGGCGCGCGGCGTCTGCCTGCTGGCCCTGGCGCGCGCGGGAATGCCGGTCAGCGAATATGCCACACGGCTGGTGAAAAAGGCGCTGGTCGGCACCGGCGGGGCAGAGAAGGCACAGGTGCAGGCCATGCTCAAGGTGCTGCTGCCAGGAGTGAAGCTGGCCGGGGCCGACGCGGCGGATGCGCTGGCCGTGGCGATCTGCCACGCGCATAGCGCCAGATAGCGCCCACCCCCAACCCCTCCCGCAAGCGGGAGGGGAGCGAGACTTGCCGAGCCCTGAGCCTGTCGAAGGGTGAGGATAGACGCAGCGGGGTGGGTTGTGCAGGCGAACCGCGCCGTGCCATAGAACAAAGCATGATCGCAAAGCTGACCGGCACGCTCGACGATTTCGGCCCGGACTGGGCGGTGATCGACGTGGCGGGCGTGGGCTATCTGGTCCACTGCTCGGCGCGCACGCTCGGCGCATTGGGTGTGCGCGGCGATGCGGTGACGGTCCACACAGACCTGCAAGTTTCCGAAAACGACATGCGCCTGCTTGGCTTTGCCGACAGTGCGGAGCGCGAATGGTTCCGACTGCTGACCGGCGTGCAGGGCGTGGGCAGCAAGATGGCGCTGGCGGTGCTCTCGGCGCTAACCGTGGGAGACCTGCGCGACGCTTGCGCACGCGGCGATGCGGCGATGGTGGCGCGGGCGCAGGGGGTGGGGCCGAAGCTCGCGGGCCGGATCGTCAACGAGTTGAAGGACAAGGCCGGGGCCATGCCGGGCGGCTCGGGCGCTGCCCTTGCTGGTGGCGTCATCGGCATTTCTCAGGCGGGTTCGGCCAGTGCGGATGCGGTTTCAGCCTTGCAGAACCTGGGCTTCAAGCCTGCCGTCGCGGCAAGCGCCGTCGCTCATGCGCAAGCGGAACTGGGCGAGGACGCGGGCGAGGCCGACCTGATCCGGGTGGCGCTGAGAAAGGCTGCGGGGTGAGCATCGCAGATCGCCTCCAATGTGATGTCCCTACAGATTGGGTGCAGGATTTCAGTCAATGCCTTTATGAATGGCAAGGATTGGAAGGCGGCGCCTTAGCGTTGGCGGCAGCATTAATTGGCTCAATCTTCCTTTGGAAACAAATCCAGCAGGCCGAAAAGCATCGCCAAAATGATCTGGATCGACGGCACAATGCTGCGAAGCTAACAATGCCGTTGGCGCTGTCATCGGTTAGCGACCTATGCCAGTTGATAGCAAATGAAATCGCAAATGAACTAGAGACTTACGAACCAGAGGGGCTTGCGAGAACAATGCAGGCTATTCTCGAAGATCGAGCAGCTAGGAAACGGTTTGATCGAGTGAAGTTGCCCGAGGTCATCATCGGCGGGTTTGAGAAGTTTGCTGAGACGCTTTGCAACGCAAACGATGTCAAGCATTTGTCTGAGCTGATCGCTGCAATTCAGATTCTATGCTCAAGATACAACAGTCAGGATTTGCAGGGCGCAGGCGCGAGGACTAATCTTGAAAGCCTTTTGCTTGATGCAGCGACGGTCAAAACTCTCTGTGATTCAATGTTTAATTATGCGCGAAGCGTAGATAAAAACTCATTTGGGATCGTTGGAGTGATCACGCACGACGATGCGTGGAATCGCATAAAAGGTAGTGCTCAAGACTTAGTTTTCCTCAGAAATAGTCCCGACTTCTTCTTCCCAGCAATTGAAGCTTCGGTCTCGCGATATCGTGAGAATGGGACTTCATCGTGGTTGGAAAAATTTCCTGGATGACCACTCCCTCTCCCCTCCTCACCCCTGACCGACAGCCGGAAGACCCGGACGCCGCGCTGCGTCCGAAAACGCTGGCCGAATTCGTCGGGCAGGAGGCGGCGAAGGACAACCTGCGCGTGTTCATCGAGAGCGCGAAATCGCGCGGCGAGGCGATGGACCACGTCCTGTTCCACGGCCCGCCGGGCCTCGGCAAGACGACGCTCGCCCAGATCGTCGCGCGCGAGCTTGGCGTCGGTTTTCGCGCCACCAGCGGCCCGGTCATCGCCAAGTCGGGCGATCTTGCCGCGCTGCTCACCAACCTCGAGCCCGGCGACGTCCTGTTCATCGACGAGATCCACCGCCTCAATCCGGCGGTCGAGGAAGTGCTCTACCCAGCGATGGAGGACCGCGCGCTCGACCTCATCATCGGCGAGGGGCCCTCGGCGCGCTCGGTGCGGATCGACCTGCCCGCCTTCACCCTGATCGGCGCGACGACGCGGCAGGGCCTTTTGACCACGCCCTTGCGCGATCGTTTCGGCATTCCCGTGCGTCTCAATTTCTACAGCCATGGCGAACTGGAACAGGTCGTCACGCGCGGTGCGCGGCTGCTCGGCATCGGCATCGAGCCACAAGGCGCGAGCGAGATCGCCCGTCGCGCGCGCGGCACCCCCCGCGTCGCTGGCCGCCTGCTGCGTAGGGTGCGCGATTTCGCCCATGTCGCAGGCAGTGCTTCCATCACGCGCGCCATCGCCGACGATGCCCTCACCCGGCTGGAAGTCGATGCGCTGGGACTGGACGCGCAGGACAGGCGTTATCTCACCATGATTGCGGACATCTACAAGGGCGGTCCGGTGGGTATCGAGACCCTGTCTGCGGGCCTTTCCGAGCCGCGCGATACGATCGAGGAAGTGATCGAGCCGTTCCTGATTCAGCTCGGCCTGGTGGCGCGCACCGCGCGCGGGCGCTGCCTCAACGATCGGTGCTGGAAACACCTGGGCCTCAATTCGCCGATTCCCGGAGAGGGCGGGCTATTCGATTGATTTGTCGAGGCTTGCTTAAGCCGGAGCGGCAATCAGTCCCATTGCGGGACAGATCGGCAACCATAAGCCGGAATTAACCACGATTCCCGTTTCGGGACGTCTGAATCGCAGTTAACGGCGTTGCCCGCTTAACGAAATCCTGCGTTGTTTGCGTCATGGAAGGTGTGGGAAACCACCGGGAGAAGCTCCGGTCCCTGCATTTTGAAGACCGCAAAAGAGAGCAACGCTTATGTCTGTTCGTATGGCCCTTGCAAAACTGTCCGCCTGCGCGGCCGGCTATGCAGTTGTTGGCGGCGGCGCCGTTCATGTCGCCGAACCCCCGGCAGCACAGAACCAGTATCGCAAGATCAAGAAGGTCAAGCAGGTCAAGCGCCAGCAGGTAAAGCGGGTGGTTCGCCAGGCTCCGCGTGAGACCAAGCGCATCCGTCGCGTGGTCAAGAAGGTGGAATGCTGCGAGCAGCCGGAAATGCCGATCGCGGCGGTGCCGCAATATATACCGCCTGCGCCCGCGCAGCCCGTCTTCTCGGGTGGAGGCGGCAGCACGCCGGTGGTCATCGGTGGCGGTGGCTATGGCGGCTTTGACGGAGGCTTCTTTGGCGGCTTCTTCGGGGGCGGCAGTTCGGGCGGCGGCAGCGTCGTAGTATCGACCACGACCTCGGGCGGCTCGACCTCGACTTCGACTTCGGGTGGTTCGACCTTGACCTCCGGCGGTTCGACTTCAACCAGCACCGGCGGATCGAGCTCCTCGTCTTCGTCAAGTTCCTCGTCCAGTTCTTCCTCTTCCTCGTCGGGCGGCTCGACCAGCACCGGCGGCAAGCCGGACAAGCCGCACCACGGTTCGAGCACCACCACGGGTGGTTCGACCACGACGACGACTACCACCTCGACCTCGAGCGGCGCGACCACCACTTCGTCGGGTGCGACTTCGAGTTCGACATCGAGCTCGTCATCCACGTCGAGCAGCACAAGCTCATCGGGCAGCACTGGCGGCACCACTGGAAGCACCGGTGGCACGACCGGAAGCACGGGCAGCACTGGCGGTCACGAAGTGCCTGCGCCGCCAATGCTCCTCCTGTTTGGCGCCGGTGCGGCAGCGGTCTTCGCACGCCGCAAACTGGCGCAGAAGAAGGCTGCTTGACCTCAAGAATTTCAACCCGATCTGGAACCGTCGGGTGAATGAAGGGCGGCGCTTTGAAGCGCCGCCCTCTTTTTTCCAGCTCACCACGATACTCCGTATCGCGAGCTGGCTCCGCTCAATCGCCGCGCGGGCTAATCTGATAGCCGATCAGATGGGGGGTTCGTCTCTGCTCACCCAGCCGATGCGAGGGTCCTTCATGCTCACCACGTCGCCCAGCTCCCAGACATTAGCATAGCCATAGCCGACCAGGTTGACGAAGGTGGGGATGTTGAGCGCAAGCTGCATCCGTTTCGTCGCCACCGGCGCGGCGTTGTCCGAGAAATTGTTGTTGCAATAGATGTAGATCGGCCGCTCGCGATCCGGGCCGATCACCTCCGCGAGCCGCTCATCGGTGAACTCGGGGAAGGGCAGGTTGACCGCTCCCCTGATGTGGCCGCGCCTGAAGTCTGCGGCAGACCGGGCATCGAGCAGCAATGCGCCCTTGGCGCGGGCCTCGGCGGCAAACCGTTCCCAGCCGATCAGACGCGTCTGACGCAGCGCACCGACATCGCGCACCAGCGCCTGAAAGCCGGGATAGTCTATCAGCGGATTGGCGGGCGGCGCGGCGGCTTGTGCCATTGCTGGCGAGCCTTGCATCCCCACGGCCAGCATAATCGCCAGACATGCCTGTTTGCGCATCGGTTCCTCCTCTTCCTTCCGGAAGCAAGGAGGCTGCGCCGAGCCGCTTTTACCGTTGGTGAATGTTACGCTCGTGCGCGGTTCATGCGCCAGAGCGTCACGATCCCGACCGCGCACCAGATGACGTTCAGCACTGCGGACGGGATCGCCCCGTGCCACCAGGTGTTCACGATGAACCCCGCCGCGCCGATCACGTTCATCCACTGGTAGGTGCGCGACAGGCCGGTGAACTTGCCCGTCGAGACGCCGATGTAGGAGCCGAGCACCAGCACGGCCCCCATCCACCCTGCGGCTTCGATGGCGAGTGTCAGTGCGTCCAAGTCAGCTCGCCAGGTTCCTCAGCACGTACTGCAGGATGCCGCCGTTCATGTAGTATTCGATCTCGTTGGCGGTATCAATGCGGCACAGCGCGGTGAAGGTGAACTTCGAGCCGTCCTTGCGGGTGACTTCGACTTCCACGTCCTGCTGCGGCTTGAGGCCCGCGACACCGCGAATGGTGAAGGCGTCGTCGCCGGTGAGGCCCAGCGTCTCGCGCGTCTCGCCTTCCTTGAACTGCAGGGGCAGCACGCCCATGCCGACCAGGTTGGAGCGGTGGATGCGCTCGAAGCTCTCGACGATCACGACGCGAACGCCGAGCAGGTTGGTGCCCTTGGCCGCCCAGTCGCGGCTCGATCCGGTTCCATATGCTTTGCCTGCGACGACGACCAGCGGAGTGCCGTTGGCCTTGTGCCGCATCGCCGCATCATAGACCGGCAGCACCTCGTCGCCATAGCGGCTCATGCCGCCTTCTACGCCGGGGACCATCTCGTTGCGGATGCGGATGTTGGCGAAGGTGCCGCGCATCATCACCTCGTGATGGCCGCGCCGCGAACCGTAGGAGTTGAAATCGGCCGGGGCGACCTGCCGCTCCATCAGCCAGGCACCCGCCGGGCTGTCCTTCTTGATCGAACCGGCCGGGCTGATGTGGTCGGTGGTCGTGGAGTCGCCCACCGAAACGAGACAGCGGGCCCCCTCGATCCCCTGAATCGGGGCAGGCTCAGCCGGCATGTCGACAAAGAACGGCGGCTCCTGA
>JAURNJ010000246.1 GCA_030830245.1 Novosphingobium sp.
AAAGTTTACATTGATGAGGGTGCGCGGGGCAAATGGCAGGTTGACAAGAGGTCTGATAACTTTCGCACCCCATGCCTCGGCGGCATCGAATGAAACCTCCTCCCCGCTGTCATTTCGGGCATAGACTTGGCTGAGCGCAATCGAACGCACCCCGGCGAGCGCGCCTTCCATGGCCGCCGAGACGGTGCCCGAATAGGTCACGTCATCACCCAGGTTGGCCCCGCGATTGACCCCTGAGAGGATCAGATCGGGCGCAGATGGCAAAACTTTCTTGAGCGCCATCATCACGGCATCGGTCGGCGTGCCGGTTACCGAAAATCGCTTCTCGGCATGCTGGCGCAGGCGCACGGGCCGGTTGAGCGTCAGCGAATGGCCTGCTCCCGATTGTTCCTCCGCCGGGGCGACGATCCAGATGTCGTCGCTCAATTGCGCGGCGATCTTTTCGAGGACGTAGATGCCCGGTGCGCCGATGCCGTCGTCGTTGGTGATGAGGATGCGCATCAGGCCAGCGGCTCAAGCCGCGTCAGCCCGCCCATGTACGGGGCGAGGACCGCAGGCACCGTGACCGTGCCGTCGGCCTGCTGGTAGTTCTCCAGAACCGCGACCAGCGTGCGCCCGACCGCAAGGCCCGATCCGTTGAGCGTATGGACGAACTCGGTCTTTTTCGAATCCGCCGGGCGATAGCGGGCGTTCATCCGCCGCGCCTGATAGTCGCCGCATTGCGAGACAGAGGAAATCTCGCGGTAGGCCTGCTGGCCGGGCAGCCAGACTTCGAGGTCGAAGGTCTTGCGCGCGGTTGCGCCCATGTCGCCCGCACACAGCAGCATGGTGCGATAGGGCAGCTCGAGCGCCTGGAGGATCGCCACGGCGGAGGCGAGCATCTTCTGGTGCTCGGCTTCGGCCTGGTCGGGCGTGCAGATCGTGACCAGCTCGACCTTTTCGAACTGGTGCTGGCGGATGAAGCCGCGCGTGTCCTTGCCAGCCGCGCCTGCCTCGGAGCGGAAGCAGGGGGTGAGCGCGGTCATGCGCAGGGGCAGGGCGCTATCGTCGAGAATCTGCTCGCGCACCGCATTGGTCAGGGAGACTTCGGCGGTGGGGATGAGCCAGCGGCCATCGGTCGTTTGGAACAGATCATCCGCGAACTTCGGCAATTGTCCGGTGCCGAACACAGCATCGTCCTTCACCAGCAGCGGTGGGATGCATTCCATGTAGCCGTTCGTCGCGGTCTGCGTATCGAGCATGAACTGCGCCAGCGCGCGGTGCAGGCGCGCCATCCCGCCTTTCAGGAAAGTGAAACGCGCGCCGGAAATCGCCGCGCCCGTCTCGAAATCGAGCCCCAGCGCCGGGCCGAGATCGGCATGTTCCTTCGGCTCGAAGTCGAATTTGCGCGGCGTCCCCCAGCGTGAAACCTCGACATTGCCTGCTTCGTCCTCGCCATCCGGTACCTCGGACAGCGGAATGTTCGGCAGGGCGGCGAGGAAATCCTGCAATTCCGCGCCTAGCTTGCGCTCCTTGCCTTCCAGCGCTGGCAGGGTTTCCTTGAGAGTCGCGACCTCCGCCTTCAGTGCGTCTGCGGTGGCGGTATCTCCCTTGCCCATGGCTGCGCCGATGGCCTTGCTTGCTTCGTTGCGGCGGCTTTGCGCCTGCTGCATCTGCGTCGAAATGTCTCGCCGCATCTCGTCGAGCGCGACAATGCGCGCGGACTGAGGCTCAAGCCCGCGGCGGGCGAGGCCCTTGTCGAAAGCGTCTTTGTCTTCGCGGATCAGGCGTATGTCATGCATGGGGCGCAGGCTATGCCCCTACACTCGGCTCCACGCAAGGCAGGCGCGCTAGCTTCTCGGGCAGGAACTCACGCCGATCAGGCTGTAAATCGGACAGGTCTTGAGCAGGCCTGTCACCAGCGGAACGATACCGATCCAGCCCCACGGCGTCTTCGGTCCAACGAAGACCAGCGCGATGAGCACGATGCCGACGATGACGCGCAGCACGCGATCAAGGCTTCCGACATTGGTCTTGAACATGATGCGACTCCTTCCGCGCCTTCCTTCGGCGCGCAAGGTCTAGTCTTCCATGATCGAGATCAATCGGGACCGCGAACCGTCTTGTACTCGATGAACTGCACATCGACGAGCCGGCGCGCTATCTTCCAGCCCTGGCCGGTGCGCACATAATTGTCGCGATAGGTGATATACATCACCCGGTCGGAGAACATCTCGCGCTGGATCGGGTTGAGGTGGTGCGAGGCGGAATAGACCTCGCCGGTCGCGGTATCCCCGGTCACGTCGATGAGCACATTGTGCACCATGTGATAGGTGAGATGGTATTGATCGAGCATCGAGGGTATTTTCGAGAGCCGATGCTGGCCCACAGTTTCGCGTGTGGCCAGTTCCAACACACCGTCCTCGGTGAATTGCGCAGCGAACAGTTCGCCATTGCGAGTGTCGCAGCCGCGCGCGTAGTTGGAAATCAGACGCCCGATCTCGCGTTCGTCCGCCAGCAGTGTTGCCGCATCGCTCACCATTCGCACTCCCGTTGCAGTGTTGTCGCCACGACGTTGCACGATCCACGTGCCTTGGGAAAGGGGGAGAGATCGCGGCTAACGAAAATGGTGGGCGCGGCAGGGATTGAACCTGCGACCCCACCCGTGTGAAGGGTGTGCTCTACCACTGAGCTACGCGCCCCGCTTGTCAGCGGATGCGGGCAATTAGTCGAGCGAGCCGCGATTGACAAGCGGCTACTCCATCGTAAAGCGCGCTGCCATGAGCGATAACAGCACCCCCGCCGCCGACGTGCCGCCAGACCGTCTGGCGATCAATCCGCGTAGCCCGCATTTCGATTCGGACAAGCTGCAACGTGGCGTCGGCATCCGCTTCAAGGGTACGGTGCGCACCAATATCGAGGAATATTGCATTTCCGAGGGCTGGGTGCGGGTGCAGGCGGGCAAGTCCATGGACCGGAATGGCCAGCCGCTGACGATCAAGCTGAACGGGCCAGTTGAGGCCTGGTACGAGGATCTGGGCGACGATCCGCCCGTCGCGAAGGCTTAGTAAGGCTAGCCTCGCCGACCGGCGATGCTCTCGCCGATCAGGTCGCTGCTGCGCGCTGGC
>JAURNJ010000247.1 GCA_030830245.1 Novosphingobium sp.
CCGGTCTCATAAGCGCTGCGCGCGCCCGCGCGGCCGAGGATGATCGCGCCGGTCGGGAAATCGGGACCGGGGACGATCTGCATCAGTTCCTCGGTCGAGATCGCGCCATTGTCGAGATAGGCAAGGCAGGCGGCGAGCACTTCGCCGAGATTGTGCGGCGGGATATTGGTCGCCATACCGACCGCGATGCCGCCCGCGCCGTTGACGAGCAGGTTGGGGAAGCGCGCGGGGAGCACCTGCGGCTCGCTCTCGCTGGCGTCGTAATTGGGCTGGAAATCGACGGTATCCTTGTCGAGATCCTCCATCAGATAATTGGCCGAGCGCGCGAGCCGCGCCTCGGTGTAACGCATCGCGGCGGGGGGATCGGGGTCCATCGAGCCGAAATTGCCCTGACCGTCGATCAGCGGCACGCGCAGCGACCAATCCTGCGTCATGCGCGCCAGAGCGTCGTAAATCGCGCTGTCGCCATGCGGGTGATAGTTACCCATCACGTCGCCGACGATCTTGGCTGACTTGCGATAGGGTCGGCCTGCAACCATGCCGCCTTCCTGTGCGGCGAAAAGGATGCGGCGGTGCACTGGCTTGAGGCCGTCGCGCACGTCGGGCAGGGCGCGCGCCACGATCACGCTCATCGCGTAATCGAGATAGCTCGACTTCATCTCGTCGACGATGTCGATGCGTTCGAACTCGCCTTCGGGACCGGTCGAATCGATGGTTTCGGTCTCGTCGCTCACGCGGGCAGACCTTGTAATGTCAGTGTTTCAATCGTCATCGCAGAGCCCTAGGACAGACGGGGCGAAATGGCCAGCACCAGCCCCATGCGAGGCACAGGAATCGGCGGCTTTTCCACATTCCCCGCACATTGCTGAATCGTTGCTGCGGGGCACATTCAAAGACGGTTAAGTGGCAGCCCGGCAATGCGCGCACTGTTGCATTGGAGCGAATTCGCCGCCACTAGACCCCCCATTGATTTTTGAACGATACACGCGAAGCTATGCTCTGGCGGGTATCGGTATCTGAGAGGAGTTACTGTCAATGACCCGCAACATGACCCGCACCGCCCTGGCTGCAGTTCTGGCCCTCGGGGTTGCCGCAGGTGGCGCCCTTGTCGCGCCTCAGGCGGCCATGGCCCAGAAGGCGCCAAAGCCACCCAAGGTCAAACTTTCCAAGGGTTTTGTTACCGCCGCGCAACCGGCACAGACAGCGTTGAACGCAATGGTCGCGGGCGATGCCGCAAGCGAGGCAGCAGCCAAGGCGGCGGTTGATGCGGCAGTTGCTGCGGTTGCTGGTCCCGACGATTCCTACACTGCCGGATCCTTGCTGCTCAATCTGGGATCAAAGGCGAAGAAGCCCGAATACCAGCGCCAAGGCATCCAGATGATGATCGACAGCGGCAAGGCAGATCCGACGACAGCTTTGCAGCTCTACGCGGCAGGCGGCCAACTTGCCTATCAGGCGAAAGACTATGTTGGTGCCGAGCGCTATCTTCAAGCCGCGATCGATGGCGGCAGCACCGATGCCTCGCTAAAGGTCATGCTGGGTGAGACCTATATCTCAAACAACGAGGTCGCCAAGGGCATGGCCACTCTCAAGTCCGCGATCGAAGGCAGCAAGGCCGCAGGGCAGGTCGCTCCCGAATCTTGGTATCGCCGCGGACTGGCATCGGCCTTCCGGGCCAAGGCCATCAACGAGGCGGGCGAGTTCGGGGCGTTGCTGATCAAGGATCACCCCACTTCAGCGAACGTCGGTGTTGCCGCAACCATCGTGCGCGAGATGGCGAATTACGGCGGGCAGGACACGCTCGACCTGATGCGCCTGATGGGGCGCAGCACCGGCTTTGCCGAAACCCGTGACTACATCGAATATATCGAAGCAGCCGACCCGCGTCGTCTTCCCGGCGAAACCCTCGATGTGATTGCCGCTGGCATCGCTTCTGGCAAGCTGCGTGCCAACGATTTGTTCATTACAGATGTGAAGACACAGGCAACCAGCCGACTGGCTGCTGACAAGGCCTCGCTGGTTGGCTATGAAGCAGATGCGCGCAAGCCCACCGCCACTGAAACGACGATCACGGGCGCGGCGGATGCGCTGCTCAGTTATGGCAAGGCGGCAGCGGCGGAAGATCTTTACAAGCTGGCGCTGGCAAAGCCCGGTGTGGATGCCAACCGCGCGCTGACGCGCCTTGGCATCGCCCAGTTCGATCAGGGCAAATATGCCGATGCTCAGGCATCGTTTGCGAAGGTGACTGGCCCGCGTGTTCCGATGGCCCGCTTGTGGGCTGGCTATGCCGCAAGCAAGGCAAATCCGCCTGCTGCGCCGGCTCCCGCGCCCGCTCAGTAATCCGGCGAAAAGTCATGAAACAGGCGAGGGCGGTCCGATGGGCCGCCCTTTCCTGTTGGGGGGCAGAAGATCAATCGACCGGCGCGAACTCGCCCGTCGAGGCATCCATCACATGCAGAACGCCGTCCGAGATGGCAAAGAAGGCGCCGCGCAATTTCAGCGAACCCTTGGCAACCTTCGCCTGAATGCACGGAAAGGTCATCAGGTTGGCAAGGCTGACACGAACCGCCGCCAGTTCCATCTCCCGCTCGGCTTGGCGTCCTTCGATGCCATGCTGGTGCGCTATCGGCCCTCGCACATCGTCGAGCATTCCGATCCAGTCAGCGATGAAGCCGCCCTGGCCGGGTTCGGCCCCGTGCATCTCCTGAGTCAAAGCAGC
>JAURNJ010000248.1 GCA_030830245.1 Novosphingobium sp.
AAGTTCATCATCCAGACCGGCGAAACGCTCTACACCAATCAGGATGGCAAGCTCGTCTGCAAGGCGCATGGCAGCACTGCCCGAACCGCCAGAGGAAAAGCCAGCGGCGGCCTGAAATACAAGCCGCGCGACACGCATAAATATACCGATGAAGAGCTGGAAGAGATAGCACACGCGATCGAAACCGAAGAGTTGCGCGGGAACAAGCCCCGCTTCTGGGAGGACATAGAGGTCGGCGCAGCAGTGCAGCCCATGTTGAAGGGTCCGCTGACGATCACCGACATGATCTGTTGGTATTCGGGCGGCGGGCACAGCTATCAGGCGCATCGTCGGGCGGTGATGCACCGCAAACGGCATCCCGCCGATGCCTTCCGAAATTCCGAAACTGGCGCGCAGGACAGTGCTGCCCGCGGACATACCGAAAGCAAGATGGCGCGCGATGTGGGAATGCCGGGCGGTTATGACGTGGGGCCGCAGCGCATCTCGTGGATGGGCCAGCTGATGACCAACTGGATGGGCGACGACGGTTTCCTGCGCCGCCTCAATGTCAGCATCAGGCGGCCCAATATCTTCGGGGATGTGTCGTGGTGCCGAGCTCGGGTGATGGACAAGCGTGTTGAGGATGGCAGCGGGCTCGTCGACCTTGAAATCTGGGTCCAGAACCAGCTTGGCGAAATCACCGCCAAGGGGCAGGCGATTGTCTCGCTCCCGCGCAAACATCCAGCGACTTAATCTGCAAACAGGACCTTTCCGACAAATCGGAGCTTAGACTGATATGAGCAACACAGAGCACCCCTTTCTTGACGGCAAACCCAAGAAGCTGCTGATTGGCGGCCAGTGGGTTGATGCGCTGTCTGGCAAGACTTTCGACAGCGTGAACCCTGCTACCGGCAAGGTGATTGCCCAGCTTGCCGAAGGCACAGAGGAAGACATTGACCGCGCGGTTATCGCCGCGCGCAAGGCGTTCGAAGGGCCGTGGAGCAAGTTCAAGCCGTTTGAACGGCAGGAACTGATGCTAAATATCATCCACGTCTTCGAGCGGAATTTCGACGATCTTGCCCGGCTTGAAACGCTCGACATGGGCGCGCCAATCGCGCGGACCAGCACCTACAAGCGCTGGGTTATTCAGGCGCTGCGCTTCTACGCTGGACAGGCAGTCGCGCTGGCGGGAGAGACTCCGCACAATTCGTTCCCGGGTGACAAGTTCAGCTACACGCTGCGTGCGCCGATCGGCGTAGTAGGTGGAATCATCCCTTGGAATGGCCCACTGATTTCGCAATTGTGGAGCATCGGCCCGACGCTTGCGACCGGCTGCGCGCTGGTCCTGAAACCGGCGGAAGATGCCTCGCTCGGCGTGCTGCGGTTCGCTGAAATCATGCAGGAAGCAGGCGTGCCCGACGGCGTGATCAATGTCGTGACGGGTATGGGGTCCACTGCTGGGGCGCGGCTTGCAGGCCATCCCAATGTCGACAAGATCGCCTTCACCGGATCGACCGCCACGGGACGCAAGATCATCGAAGCATCGGCTGTGAATATGAAACGCGTTGCCGTCGAACTCGGTGGGAAATCGCCGGATATCATCTTTGCCGACGCGGATCTGGACAAGGCCGTTCCGGGGGCCGGGATGGGGTGTTTCAATAACACTGGGCAGATCTGTTATGCGGGGACGCGCATTTTCGTCCAAAGCGGCATTGTTGAGGAATTTACCGAGCGTTTGGCTGCTTTTGGCAAGACGCTGAAAGTGGGCGACACGCTGGATCCGGAAACACAGCTTGGCCCGCTGGTTTCCCGCAGGCAGCTCAGCACCGTGTCGAGCTATTTCGATCTCGCGCGCGAGGAAGGCGCACAGATCGTATCGGGCGGCGAACGGCTCGGTGGCGATCTGGCAGAAGGCTTTTACGTCCCGCCGACGGTTCTGGGCGGTATGACCAACGACATGCGCACCGTGCGCGAGGAGATCTTCGGCCCGGTCGCCTCGATTATTGCTTTCGATACCGAGGAAGAGGCTGTGCGCCTCGCCAATGACACCCAATACGGCCTCGGTGGCGCGGTCTGGACCCGCGACGTTGGCACTGCACACCGCGTGGCACGCGACGTTCGGACGGGCATGATGTGGGTCAATTGCTACGGCGTGACCGAACCAACTGTGACCACCGAAGGCTTCAAGATGAGCGGTTACGGCGCCAAAGGCGGCCCGCGCCATGTCGGCGAATATCTCTACAACAAGTCGGTCTGGATCGATCTGGAGTGACAGGGATTTCGCCCCGGCGGCCCTCCACCGCCGGAGCGCGTCTCGTCAGTTCAAGAACACGCCCTTGCCCGAGGCCTGCTTGTCGAACGCCCTATAAGCTTCCTCGGCCTGCTCGAATGTCCATGTGTCGGTAAACAGCCGGTCGACTTCCAATCCATGGTCGGCGATAAAGCGGATACAATCAGCCAGTTTGGCGCTGTTGACGGTCCACGAGCCGACGATCGTCAACTGCTTGCGGATAACGTCGATACTGACGTTGAGCGTCATCTCGCCGCCCTCACCAACCAGGCAGACTGTGCCCCAACGCGCCGCGGCGCGGACCGCGGCCAGGCGGCCTGCCGGCGCGCCTGAGGTGTCGAGCGCTTTGGTCACGCCCTTGCCGCCGGTCAGCGCCATGATCGCCTCGACCGGATCCTCCGCGATGGAATCGATCGCATGCGCAGCGCCAAATTCCTTGGCCAGGGCCGCCCGCTCGGCACTGACGTCGACGGCGATTACCCGGGCTCCCATGGCTGAGGCGAACTGCGTTGCCGACAGGCCGACTGGTCCTTGGCCGATAATCGCGATGGTGTCGCGAGCTGACAGGTCGAGCCGCAGCAGCGCGCCATAGGCGGTTCCCGTGCCGCAGCTGATGGCCGCGCCGGTCGAAAACGAGATTTCCTCGGGCAACGCGAACACTGTCTCGACAGCAGCGCGCATGTAGGGCGCATGGCCGCCGTGCCCGGTAACGCCGTAGATGGTCGCCGTTCGTTCGCACATCTGCGTCCAGCCGCTGCGGCATTCGGTGCAGGTCATGCAGCCTTGGTAGTGGTGCAAGGTCACTCGATCGCCAACCTTTGCCGTGCGAGGGTCGACGTCCTTGCCAACCGCCGCAATCACACCGCATGGCTCGTGACCCGCAATCACTGGCTCGCCATTGTCGACCAGCCCAAGTGCCTTGAACGCGGCGCCTGCGGGTGGGCGATAGAGCTTAAGGTCGCTACCGCACATGCCCGAGGCCTTGATCTCGAGCACCACGTCACGCGGGCCGGGGGTGGGGTCGGGAAACTCGATCAGCTCGAGGGTGCTGTCTCCGGTGAAGACTACGCCGCGCATCATCTAAATCCTCTCTCGCTTGTCTGTTTCCGTTACTTCCCGGTGTAGACCGGGGGCCGCTTTTCCATGAACGCGCGCGGTCCTTCCTTTGCGTCGCTCGTCGCAGCGTTGTCCTTGGTGCATTGGGCCTCGATAGCAAAGGCTTCGTCGAAGGGGAGACCGTTTGATCGGACCATTGCTTCCTTTGTCTTGGCCAGCGCGACTGGCGCGCCGAGGCTGATCTTGCGCGCCATCTCTTCGGCGACCGGCAGTACCTGGTCTTGCGGCACCACCCGGTTGACCAGGCCCGTCGCCAGCGCATATTGCGCCGTCAGCGGTTCGCCGACCAGCGCCAGTTCCATCGCGGTCGCCCACGGTACCTGCCGTGCCAGGCGGACCAGCGACCCTCCCCCGGCAATCAGTCCGCGGCGTACCTCTGTGACGCCAATGGTCGCGGTCTCGGACATCACCCTGATATCCGTGGCGAGGACGAATTCGGCGCCTCCTGCCAGCGCGTGGCCGTTGATCGCTGACACGACGGGCTTGAAGAAGTCCGCGCCGCGCAGGATCGCGCGGTATAATTGCCTACGATCCTTCGAGAAGCGCTCTTCCCATTCGCCGACCGGCTCGCGGGTGCGCATCATCAGCGGAATGACGCTGCCAAGATCGCCGCCGGACGAGAAGGCCTGATCGCCAGCTCCCGTCACCAGCGCCACACGGATTTCCCGGTCATCGGCCACGTCGCGCCATATGTCGCACAGGCGCACCAGCATTTCCGGCGAGAAGGCGTTTCGCTTTTCCGGGCGGTTAAGTGTGATGTAGGCGATGCCGTCCCGCTTCTCGTATATCACGTGCGGTTCAATGGCGGTCATGTCGCGTTCTCCGTTTCGCGTGCCTCGAGCCATGCGATGACACGCGCAGTAATGGCGGGACGGTCGGCCTTGCCGTTCGGGCCACGGCCGATCGAGTCGACTGGCATGATCGCCCGCGGAATCTTGTGGCCGGCCAGCCGCTTGCGCAGGTGTTCGCGCAGCCCGTCCTCGTCCAGACTAGCACCGTCTTCAGAAGCTACAACTGCGGCGACCATCTGGCCAAAGCGTTCATGTGGCACCCCGACCACCAGCGCATCGGTGACACCCGGCCAGGAGGCAATCGCTTCCTCGACTTCTTCTGGATAGACCTTCTCGCCGCCCGTGTTGATCGAGGTCGAGCCACGGCCGAGCAGGGTGATGGTCCCATCCGCTTCGATCTTCGCCAGGTCACCGGGTATCGAATAGCGGATCCCGTCGACCACTGGGAAGGTGGCGGCGGTCTTGACCGGGTCCTTGTAATAGCCGAGCGGGATATGTCCGCGCACGGCGAGCCGTCCCGGCCTTGGATCGCCGGGTTGGAGCGGATAGCCATCATCGTCGATCACGCAGGCGTTCTTGCCCAGTTGGAAGCGTACGCCCTCCGCCTTTTTCCTGTTTGAAGTAAGTGAACGGCCCATTCCGCTGGCTTCGCTGGAATTTAGGAAATCGATCAGCAATGCCGATGGAGCGTGGACGAGCAGCCTTTCCTTGACACTGGCGCTCCACGCCATCCCGGAGGAGGAAACCACCCGCAGTCCGCTCAGATCCCAGCGGTGCGGTTCGCGATCGAGCGCATCGACGATGGGGCGGCAGAAGGCATCGCCGACAATGCAGATGTCCGTTACGCCCCTCGCGACCATTGTGTCGAGCAGCACTTCAACGTCGAACGAGGTCCCCGGCAGCGTCACGACTGTCCCACCTCGATTTAGGATCGTTGCGGCGAACACGAAACCGGTGCCATGCATGAGCGGGGCCGCAGGTAGTCCGACGGGCGGGGTAGCGGTCTCGAGTCGCTTTCGGACATGGGCGTAGTCGGCGATTTCTGGATCGTCGGTGGCATTGGAGGCGAGGTACAGGTCGTGCTGGCGCCACATCACCCCGCGCGGGAGGCCGGTCGTCCCTCCAGTATAGATCAGGATCTGGTCATCGCCGGAGCGACGATCGTCTAAGATGCCGACGGTGCTTCGGGATTGCGCTGCGGCTTCATAGTGGCTGGCCCATGAAGGACAGGTGCTCTTGCCATCATCGACGAACAGCCAATGCTTGATGTCAGGGCAGCGTGCGCGGACGGCGTCTGCTTGGGCGGCGAATGCTCCGTGAAAGATCACAGCAGCAGCATCGGCGTCGGTCCACAGTTGAACCAACTCGTCTCCAGTGTAGCGGTAGTTGGTATTAACCGGAACCAACTGCACCTTCAGCGCTGCAAACACGCTTTCCATATAGGCGGGCGAATTGTGAAGGTAGAGCGCGACTTTTTCCCGAGGTTGCATGCCTGCATCGCGTAATGCGGCGGCGATCCCTTCTGCCCGAAGGTTGAAGTCGCGCCAACTGACGCCCGTCTCGCCATGAGCAAGTGCAAGTCGGTCAGGTGCGACATCCGCAACGGTTTCCCAAACTTCGGTGAAGGTCCATTCGGCTGACTCGGGGCCGGCGGGCTGAGGGACTTCGGTCGGTTGCATTATTCTTTCCTTTGCCCCTTGTTTCGCATGGCCACTATCTCTATGGTCCTACATTAGGATATTCAACATTGCTAGGGCACACAATGAAAAATTTGGGCGGGGCTAGCGGAGCTGACGGCGTGGAGAGTTTCGCGCCGCTGGAGGGCGTACGGGTGCTCGATTTCTCGTCCAACATGGCGGGACCATACGCTACGATGATTCTCGCCCAACTTGGGGCCGATGTGATCAAAGTCGAATCGCCAGGTGGTGATGACGCGCGCGCATGGCCGCCCGAGGTGGAAGGTGCGAGCGTCGCTTATCGGCATATGAATGCGGGCAAGCGAGGTATCGTCCTTGATCTTTCAACAGCAGCGGGACGCAAGGCAGCGTTGGCTTTGGCGGCCAAGTCCGATGTCCTGCTGCAAAGCATGCGACCTGGCGTGGCGGAGCGGATCGGCATTGGAGAAACCGCGGTTCGCGCGACCAATCCTGACATCCTCTATTATGCGCTTAACGCATTCGGCGCAGGTCCGGTGGGTAGCAGTTTGCCCGGCTACGATCCGCTGGTACAGGCCTATACCGGGATCATGATGATGAACGGTCACGAAGGCGCTCCGCCGGTGCGGTGCGCCCCCTCGGTGATCGATCTCGGCACCGGTCAGTGGGTCGCCATGGGCGTGTTGGCAGCAGTTCTGGCGAAGCAGCGCGGCCAGCAAGTCAGGGCAATGGAGACCGCTTTGGTCGACACG
>JAURNJ010000249.1 GCA_030830245.1 Novosphingobium sp.
CCTCGTCCGTCGGAATGTCGAGAAACAGCGCGAGGACCGCATTGCGGTCACGAGCGAGCATGCCGGAATAGGCTCCGCGCACCGCACCGATAAGCAACCGGTCCTTCACCGGGCGGCCGTTGACGAACAGATACTGATGATCCGCAACACCTCGATTGAACGTGGGAAGCCCGGCAACCCCGGTCAGCCGGGTCTCCCCGCGCTGCGCTTCGATCGCAATGCCGTCTTCGGCCAGTTCCCGCGCGACGATCTGCGCCACCCGATCGGCAAGGCTGTCGCCAGCACGCACCGCGAGTACGCGCTTCCCCTCGCTTTCGAGCGTAAACCCAACGTCGGGACGCGCCATGGCCAGGCGGCGCACAACGTCGCGGCAAGCCGCGTATTCGGCCCGCTCCGAGCGCAAGAACTTGCGCCGCGCGGGCACCTTGGCGAACAGCTGTTCGACCCGCACGCGGGTTCCGCGAGGCAGCCCAGCAGGTTCGTCGGCAACAAGCTCGCCATGATCGACAACCAGCCGCCAGCCTTCCGAGGCGCATTGCGCCCGGCTTTCACCATCCCCCGCCGTGCGGGGGCGGCTTTCAACCGTCAGGCGCGCGACACTGGCAATCGATGGCAGAGCCTCGCCCCGAAAGCCCAGCGTAACCACCTGCTCGATATGCTCGTCCGGCAATTTGGAAGTGGCATGGCGTTCCACGGCGAGCGCGATTTCGTCGGGCGTCATGCCGCAGCCGTCATCGCTCACCTCGATCGAACCGAGCCCGCCTTCAGCCAGCCTCACCACGATGGATCGGGCCCCAGCATCGATCGCATTTTCAACCAGTTCCTTGAGCGCGGAGGCCGGGCGTTCCACCACTTCGCCCGCAGCAATTCGGTTGACCAGATGTTCGGGAAGGCGACGGATTGCAGGCATAGCGTCAGTCCTATCGGCGAATCCAATGCGATTCGAGACAGAACGAAATTTCGTCCCCTGATTTGGCCACAAATTTTTGGCGTTTCGCCAGTCGTTCGGCTAAGGACTCCGCTTTCATGCCTATCGAGCCTTGATGCCCCCGCACTGCTGCTCGCAAGAAATAACGGGAAGCCGATGTCTTCAGCATTTTCGAAGTTCTTCAAATTCGGGTCGCAGAACATGGCGATCGACCTCGGGACAGCCAACACGCTGGTTTATGTGCAGGATCGCGGCATCGTGCTCAACGAGCCTTCCGTGGTCGCGATCGAGACGATCAACGGCATCAAGCGAGTCAAGGCCGTTGGCGACGACGCCAAGCTGATGATGGGCAAGACGCCGGACAATATCGAGGCGATTCGCCCGCTGCGCGACGGCGTGATTGCCGACATCGAAATCGCCGAGGAAATGATCAAGCACTTCATCCGCAAGGTGCACGGCAAGAAGAGCCTGTTTCGTTATCCAGAAATCGTCATCTGCGTCCCGTCGGGATCGACTTCCGTCGAACGACGCGCAATTCGCGACGCGGCCAGCAACGCGGGCGCAAGCAAGGTATTTCTGATCCTTGAACCCATGGCTGCAGCGATCGGCGCCGACATGCCCGTCACCGAACCGGTCGGCTCGATGGTCGTCGACATCGGCGGCGGCACGACCGAAGTCGCGGTGCTTTCGCTGCGCGGTCTCGCCTACACCACTTCGGTCCGCGTCGGCGGCGACAAGATGGACGAGGCGATCATCAGCTATGTGCGCCGCCACCACAACCTGCTGATCGGCGATGCGACGGCCGAGCGCATCAAGCAGGACTTTGGCATTGCCACGGTCCCTGCCGACGGCGTTGGCGAGACAATCACCTTGAAGGGTCGCGATCTGGTCAACGGCGTGCCCAAGGAAATCTCGATCACGCAGGCGAACCTCGCGGAAGCTCTTTCCGAGCCGATCGGCGCGATTGTCGAAGGTGTGCGCATTGCGCTGGAAAACACGGCGCCCGAACTGGCTGCCGACATCGTCGATCAGGGCATTGTCCTCACAGGCGGCGGCGCGCTGATTCGCGGTCTCGACGAGTTCCTGCGCGAGGAAACCGGCCTTCCGGTCAGCGTGGCCGAAGATCCGCTGTCGTGCGTTGCCTTGGGCACCGGACGCGCGATGGAAGATCCGGTTTACCGGGGCGTATTGATGACGACATAACGACGTTCGCAGGCACCGCCAACCACGCGTGACCGCCTGCGAATGAACGAGGGAGATTGCAGCGCATGGCGCCGCCGGCAAACCGGCGCTCCGGCTATTCCCGCAGGGCGCAGTACAGCACGTTTCTTGGCTACCTGGTTGGCGTGCTCGGCGCGCTGATCGGCGCATTGCTGCTTATCGTCTCCATCCGCAATCCCCACCTGTTCAGCGAACCTCGCTCTACAGCGTCTGCGGTTGTCGAGCCCGCGAGCAAGGCTTCTGCAAGCACGCGCGAAGCGGGCCGTGATGCCTTCTCGATCCTCGAAGGATATGTCCTTGCTGGCACGCGCTACGACAAATTGCGGCGCGAGCTTGCGAAATCGCGGGCAGAATTGGCCGAATCGCAGGCAATCAAAGCGGAAAACCGCAGATTGAAGCGCCTTCTCGGCCTCGTCAAAGCCAGGCAAGGGCCGGTTATCGTCACGCGCCTGCTCAGCTCCACGGCAGCCAGTTCACGCCGTTACGCCACGATCGAGGCTGGACGGGCCCAAGGTGTCCAGCCCGGCATGCCCGTGCGTTCGATCCTCGGCCTAGTCGGGCGCGTGCTCGAAGCTGGGCCAAGAAGTGCGCGTATCCTGCTTGTGACGGATACCCAGAGCCTCGTGCCTGTGCGCCGCGCGAAAGATGATGTAGCCGCTTTTGCGCAAGGCCGCGGCGATGGCAGTTTGCGGGTACGCTTGATCGATCTCGGCATCAATCCTCTGAAAAAAGGCGATGTTCTGGTCACATCAGGCGCGGGTGGCCTGTTCCGCACTGGCATTCCGGTCGCTGTCGTGACC
>JAURNJ010000250.1 GCA_030830245.1 Novosphingobium sp.
CCCAGCGCCTCGCCAATCAGTTGCTGCGAACTGTTGATGTAGCCAAGGATCGCCGCCTGCACGAACACGCCCGCCACCACATAACCGGTCGCCGCGCGAATGGAAAAAGCCTGCGCCATGTTGCGTGCAATGACGCGAAGGGCAATCGGCTGCCGGTATTCGGGATGGAGCGTTTCGGGCAGGCGAAACCACGCCCAGATCGCCACCGTGGCGGGCAGGATAGCCATGGTGGCAAAGATCGCGCGCCAGTTGAACAGCAGCATGATGCCCTGCCCCAGCAAGGGTGCGAGCATCGGCACCAGCATGAACACCATGGCGATCATCGACTGGGTCTTCGCCATCTTGTCGCCGACAAAGCGGTCGCGCAGGATCGCCGCGGGCAGGGTCATCAGCCCGGAAGAGAACACTCCCTGTACCACGCGGAACAACAGCAAGGCCGTGAAACTCGTCGCGAAGGCAGCGAAAAGCGAGGTGATGAAGTAACCGGCAAGGCAGGCGAGGACGACGGGCCTGCGACCATAGCGGTCCGCCAATGGCCCGGAAAACAGCGCGCACGCTCCGCTCGAAACCAGGAACACGCCGATCACCAATTGGCGGTCGTTGGCATTGGTGACGCCAAGGTCGCTGGCGATTACTGCAAGGCCGGGCAACATCACATCGATGGCGAGCGCCTGCAGCGCCATCAGCGACGCCATGAGGCCAATGAATTCGGCTTCTTTCATCGGGAACGGGCGAGTCTCGCCATCGGGGCCATGCATTGAGCGCCATTGCCGCAACGCAGCACGGATAGCTAGGCGCAAATTTGCTCCTCTTGGGCAGCACAATCGCGCTACAACGGGCATGCAATGATCCCGCAAACACCCCTCGATAACAGCGAGACGGACGAGCCAGGGCTGCGCAAGATCATCCATGTCGACATGGATGCCTTTTTCGCCAGCGTCGAACAGCGTGACGATCCCTCGTTGCGCGGCCTTCCGGTCGCGGTCGGCGGGGCGAGTGGGCGCGGTGTGGTCGCAGCGGCAAGTTACGAAGCGCGCAGGTTCGGGGTGCGCTCGGCAATGCCTTCCGCGCGGGCGATCAGGCTATGTCCCGACCTCATCTTTCGCCCTGCCCGCTTCGAGGTCTATCACGAGGTCAGCCAGCAGATCCGCGCGATATTCCGCAGCTATACCCCGCATGTCGAGCCGCTATCACTCGACGAGGCCTATCTCGATGTCACCCACGACCTGATGGGTATCGGCTCGGCCACGCGCATTGCCGAAGAAATCCGCGCGCGCATCCGCGCCGAAACGCAACTGACCGCAAGCGCGGGCGTCTCCTACAACAAGTTCCTCGCCAAGCTGGCGAGCGACCAGAACAAGCCCGATGGCCTGTGCGTGATCAGGCCCGGCGAAGGAGCAGACTTCGTGGCGAGCCTGCCAGTGCGGCGCTTTCATGGTGTCGGCCCGCGGTGCGCGGAGAAGATGGCGCGGCTCGGCATCGAGACAGGGGCGGACCTTGCGGCCAGGGATGCGACGTTCCTGCGCGCGCATTTCGGCTCGATGGGGGACTATCTCTATCGCGCCGCACGCGACATCGACCACCGCGCGGTACGCGCCGACCGCTTGCGCAAATCAGTGGGCGGCGAGCGCACATTTCACACCAACGTTTCCGATCCCGGCCAACTGCGCGAAACCTGCGAGAAAATCGCAGGTATCGTCTGGGATAGGATCGAGGCAGCGCGGGCAAAAGGCCGCACTGTCACCCTCAAGCTGCGCTATGCCGATTTCACCACGCTGACCCGTGCGCGTTCACTACCCCAGTGCATTGTCGACCGCGCCGAATTCACGGCCATGGGACGGGCCTTGCTCGACGAGCTGATGCCCCTCCCCCAGCCGATCAGGCTGATGGGGCTGACGCTGTCCGGGCTGGAAACGGACAATGCGAAACCCGAACAAGCGGACGGTCAGCTCTCCTTGCTGTGACCCGCGCTTGACTGCCGCTCCAGATGTGCCTGCCACAGGTCCAGCCGCACCCGGCTCGGTCCATCGGGCAGTACCGGCATTTCGGAATAGGCGAAAAAGCGCGCCTCGATCACTTCGCGCCCGTCGGGCCTTGGCTCGCCAGTGACGATCCCAGCAAACAGGCTCGCGGTACCCCTCGCCGCCCTCGCACAGTATGCTGACCGAGCTCGGGAACTGCCTGGTATCTGAGTCAATCACGCGTCGGTGTTCCGCCGTTCACCAGTCGACGCAGCTCGGACAGCTGCAATCCGTAGATTTGCAGGGCCATGGCAACCAGGGCCAGCTTGCGTCCCAGTCCGAGGCGAGACAGCAGGGTGCGCTTGGATCGCGCCGCCATCTCGATGGCGAAAATGCGAACCCACCTGGCGGTGCCGATCTGACGCTCGCCCTGCCAGCGCCCGCCGACGTAGCGCCGCTCCTTGCTCAACAACTCGCTGCGGCTGCGGCGAGCCGGATGCGCCACGACCACATCGGGAGCGAAGACGATGTCATGTGAGCGCGCAATGCGCTTCGACATTTCCGTATCCCCGCCAGACTTGTGCCGGGCATCGAAGCCGCCCACCTGCCCAACCACCGCACGCGGGCTGAACCAGTTGGCAGTCACGCAGTTGTTGTTGGCCGCCATCTTTTCCAGGTTGAAGGCAAACAGTTGCTCGTAATCGGCGACCGCCGGGTCTGCCGTTTGATCCTGCTGGAACAGCCGCACGTTGCCGGTCACGACTCCCGCGCGGGGATTGGCGAGTAGCGCGGCGACACCTTTGGCCAGCCAGTCCGGATCGGGAACGCAGTCAGAATCGGTAAAGGCAATAAAGGGCGAACTGCCCGCCTTTATCCCGGCATTGCGGGCACTGTAGGAGCCGGGCTCCGGCTCGCTGACGAGCGTTACCCAATCAAACGAGCGACCCCCCCTGCGGTCTGGTCGGTCGATCCGTTATCGACGACATAGACCTTCGTCAGCTCGCGCGGATAGGTCTGCGCGGCAATCGCGGACAGACAGGTTACGATCTCGTCTGCCCGGTTCCACACCGGGATGATCACATCGATGGCAGGCAAACTGTCAGGCATGGACTTTGTCGGGATTTCCTTGCCTTGGGCCAGAGTCACCGCAGGCTCATACACTCGGACACGATCGTATCCAAGCCCATGCCGCAGCGCAACATGCGCATGGCCAGCAGTTACCTCGGCAAGGCGAAGGCCATCACATAGTCCTTGCTGGGCGCGCCGAGAATTTCGTGTCCGCCCGCCGCCACGACCACGATCTGCCTGCCCTTGGGCGTAACGAAGGTCGCCGGGTTCGCATTAGCTGCGGTGGGAAGGCGCGCGCGCCACAGTTCCTTGCCGCTCGCGACGGAAAAGGCGCGCAGGTAGTGGTCCATGGTCGCGCCGATGAAGGCAAGGCCGCTGCGGGTGACGGTGGCGCCGCCCGTGTTGAATATGCCAGGCACGGGAATTCCCAAGGGCGCGGCATCCTCGCTGGTGCCGAGCGGGCGCTGCCATGCGATTTCCGGCTTGGTGAGGTCGATCGCCGTCAGCTTGCCCCATGGCGGCGCCGAACAGGGCACGCCGAGCGGCGAGAGGAACGGCAGGACATAGACGCCGTAGGGCGTGCCCTCCTGCATGTTGAGACCCTTGGCATGGTCCTGCGTGCCGGCAGACTTCATCAGCTCCGCAACCTGCTTGCGCGGCACCAGCTGGATCAGGTTGGGCAATACAGCCGAGTTGAGCACCATGACCTGCCGCTCCTCGTCGATCGCCACCCCGCCCCAGTTGATGATGCCGAACTGGCCAGGATAGCTGATCGAGCCGCGCACCGATGGCGGGGTGAAATCCCCGACATAATCGCGCGAGCGGAATTCGATCCTACACCACAGCTGATCGAGCGGCGTTGCGCCCCACATGCCCGCTTCGCGAAGCGGTTCGGGACGCACGCCGGGGAAGGCCGAATAGGGCTGGGTTGGCGCATATCTTTCACCGGGAATATTGCCGCGCGGCACATCGCGCTGCTCCACCGGATGGAGCGGATTGCCGGTCCGCCGGTCGAGCAGGTAGATCTCGCCGCGCTTGGTCGCCACTGCCACTGCCGGGACCGGCCCCTGCTTGCTCCGATAGGTGAACAGGGTCGGTTGCGCCGGGATGTCGTAATCCCACAGGTCATGCCGCGTCGTCCGGAAGGCCCAGTGCAGCTTGCCGCTCGCTGCATCGATCGCGACGACGCTGCTGGCATAGCGTTCGAGTTGTTCGGAGCGCACTCCGCCGAAATAGTCGGGCGTGGCATTGCCCAGCGGCACGAAGACCAGCCCAAGCTCCGGATCGGCGCTGAGCACCGACCAGGAATTGGGAGAACCGCGCGTGTAGCCTTCGACCGGCGGCCCTTCTCCCTGCCCCGAATCCCAGGCCCAGCGCAGCGCGCCGGTCTTCACGTCGAAGGCGCGGATGCCGCACGATGCCCCCCCGGTCGCGGCACTGTCCCTGCCGAAGCCGCCAAGCACAGCGAGGCCGTTGACGATCACGGGCGGCGAAGTGACGTAGTAGAACCCCTTTTTCACCGGGCCCATGCCCTCGGTCAGCGAGACGAACCCGTTTTTGCCGAAGCCCGCGCACGGCTTGCCCGTCTCGGGATCGAGCGCGATCAGGCGGGCATCGCCTGTGGCAGTGATGATGCGTGCGGCGCATTCGCCCTTAGCGTCCGCATTGTCCGCCTCGACATAGGAGACGCCCCGACAGGCTTTCAGCTTCGGCCCGCTCAGGTCCAGCTTGGGATCGAAGGTCCATCGTTCCATGCCGCTGTCGGCATCGAGTGCGACCACCCGGTTGTGCGGCGTGCAGATGAACACCTTGTCGCCCACCATGGTCGGCGTTGCCTGAAAGGTATAGCCGCCCGGCGACTTGGGATGGCTCTCGCGGCTGTCGCCGGTGCGGTAGGTCCACAGTGGCTTCAATTGGTTTACGTTTTCCGGTGTGATCTGGCTGGCGGGTGAAAAGCGGTTGCCCTTCGAAGTACGTCCGAAGCCGGTCCACTGGTCCACGCCGGACGGGGCGGCGTCCTGGACCATGGCAAGAGGCTTGTCGGAGAGTTTGGGACCACTTGCAAACCAGGCCGCCGCAAGCAAGCCTGCGCCCGCAAGGCAGGTCACTGTAGCCTGCCACCTGCGACCCTGCGGTGCGTCCTCGTTCTTGTTCCTGCCCCAGGCGAGCAGCCCGGCACAGAGCACCGCGAAGAACAGGGGTCCGGCGATCCGGGGCAGCAGCTGCCAGAATTGCAGGCCGACCTCGGCCAATGCCCAGACCACGGTTGCCGCAAAGACGGCAAGGTAGATCCAGTTGCCCGAAGCCCGCTTGCGGATCAGCTGCACG
>JAURNJ010000251.1 GCA_030830245.1 Novosphingobium sp.
CTCGGCAGTGATTTCTGCTTCTGCAACGGCCTCCGTCACCTCGACTTCGCTCGGGTCGGCCTTCTTGCGGCGCGAACGCTTGGGCTTGGCTTCGGCGACAGTCTCAGCCTCGGCGACCGTCTCGGCCTCGGCAACCGGTTCGTCAGCAATGGATGCTTCCGCCTCGACTGGTTCCGGCTGGGCTTCTTCGCCCTCGGTTCCATCCTGCTGGCCATCGGCTTCGCCGCCGCGACCGCGACCGCGCCGACGACGCCCACCGCGCCGCCGCCGCTTGCGCGGAGCATCGCCGTCGTCTTCATCGCTGTCGGCCGTTGCTTCGCCTTCGCCATCGCTTTCGGCGCCAGCATCGTGCGTTTCTTCCGAGGTCTGCTCGCGATCGCGACCGCGGCCCTTGCCGCCCCGGCGGCGGCGACGCTTGCGGCGCGAGCCACCCTCGCCGTCAGATTCGGAGTCTTCGTCCTCGAACTCGTCGCGGATATCCTCTTCGTCCTCGTACTCGGGCTCGTCGTCCTCCTCGATCACGATCGGCGTGAACACAGGTGGGTTCGTCGGGCGTGGACCGCTCGACAGAACGCGCATCTTTGCGCCCTCGTTCTCGCCTTCGGGGATGACCTCGACATTGACGCCGTAGCGTGCTTCGATGTCAGCCAGATCGGCGCGCTTGGCGTTTAGAAGATAGACCGCCGCCTCTGTACTGGCGAAGAGCGAAACGGTCGAGCCGCGGCCCTTTGCCGCTTCATCCTCAATCAGCCGCAACGCCGATAGTCCCGCCGAGCTGGCCGTGCGCACCAGACCGGTGCCATCGCAGTGCGGGCATTCGCGCGTGGTAGCTTCCAGTACGCCTGTCCGCAGGCGCTGGCGGCTCATTTCCATGAGACCAAAGCTGGAGATGCGCCCGACCTGGATACGTGCCCGGTCGTTCTTGAGCGCTTCCTTCATCGCCTTCTCGACCTTGCGGACGTTCGATCCGTATTCCATGTCGATGAAGTCGATGACGACGAGGCCCGCCATGTCGCGCAGGCGCAACTGGCGCGCGATTTCGCGGGCAGCCTCGAGGTTTGTGCTGAGCGCGGTGGCCTCGATCCCGTATTCCTTGGTGGACCGGCCAGAGTTGATGTCGATCGAAACCAATGCCTCGGTCGGGTTGATGACGATGTAGCCGCCGGATTTGAGCTGCACGACCGGATCGTACATCGCGGTGAGCTGGTCCTCCGCGCCATAGCGCTGGAACAGTGGCACCGGGTCCGCATAGGGCTTCACCCGCCGGGCGTGGCTGGGCATCAGCAGCTTCATGAAGTCCTTGGCGGCGCGGTAGCCATCCTCGCCTTCGACCACGACTTCCTCGATGTCGCGGTTGTAGATGTCGCGGATTGCGCGCTTGATCAGATCGCTGTCCGAATGGATCAGCGTCGGCGCAGAGCTTTTCAGGGTGGTCTCGCGCAACTCGTCCCACAGCCGGGCGAGATAGTCGAAATCACGCTTTATCTCGGTCTTGGTGCGTGCAAGGCCCGCCGTGCGCACGATGCAGCCCATGGTCTTGGGCAGGTTGAGCTCGGCGATGATCGATTTCAGGCGCTTGCGGTCGGCACCAGAGCTGATCTTACGCGAAATGCCGCCGCCATGACTCGAATTTGGCATGAGCACGCAATAACGGCCCGCGAGACTGAGGTAGGTCGTAAGCGCTGCGCCCTTGTTGCCGCGCTCTTCCTTGACGACCTGCACCAGCAGGACTTGACGGCGATGGATAACGTCCTGAATTTTGTAGCGGCGACGCAGGGCCATTCGGCGCGCGCGCAGATCGTCGGCTTCCTTGGACCGGCCGCGCCCGCCGCCCTGGCGACGCCCGCGACGGCGCGAACGCTCGCGCGGCTGACCGTCTTCCTCGTCCTCGGCGCTGGCGTTCGAGTCACCTTCGGTGTCTTCGTCGCCTTCCTCATTTGATTCGGACGAATCCTCTCCATCGATGCCGTTTTCGACATGGCCATCCTCGATGGTGGAAACATGCTCGTCCTCGGACGTGTCGACCTCGGTCAAGCCGCCATCAAGGCTGTCCTCGTCGTTTTCGTCGTCATAATCGTCGTCGAAATCTTCGCTGTCGTCCGCGTCTTCGGCGGCACGCAAAGCGGCTTCTTCCTCGGCGTGTGCTGCCTCTTCGGCGAGCAGTGCGTCGCGATCGGCCTTGGGGATCTGGTAGTAGTCCGGGTGAATCTCGCTGAAGGCGAGAAAACCGTGCCGATTGCCGCCGAAATCGACGAATGCGGCCTGGAGCGAGGGTTCTACCCTAGTGACTTTGGCAAGGTAGATATTGCCCTTGATCTGTTTGCGGTCAGCCGATTCAAAATCGAACTCTTCAATACGGTTGCCCTTGAGCACCGCCACCCGGGTTTCTTCCGGGTGGCGCGCATCGACAAGCATGCGCGTTGCCATGTGATAATCTCCGTGCGCCTCGCTGGTCGGATCGAGCCGACGGGCGGGCGCCAATGTGTTTGTGAAGGCCGCGCGGAAGTGTCGGCGAATTGCCGATCGGGCCGCGGGCGGTTGTTTGCTTGGGAACGCGAACGATAGAGTTCGCGACTTTTGCGTTCGTGTCTGCGCGTTCCGGAGACTGCGGCGAAAGCCACAGGATGCCCAATGCCGTCGATCTTGCCTGCTTTCCCGCATGGGGATGCTGGCAGAACGGCAAACGGGTTCTCATAACGCGCATCAACCTGGTTGTGTCCGGACTGGCAGGTGCTTCCGGAACTTGTTCGGGGCCACTGCAATCCTTGGCAGCGCAGCAGGCCATGTTAGGCTTAATCGCGATGCCGGGGAAGGATTTCAATGGTAACCCTGCTTCGGCGATTAGCAGTCAACGTCCTATGCCGCAAGTTTATTGCTCCACGATTAACGGACCGGTTCGCGGCAATGCCGATGTGGCACCTGGTTTGACACACGAGTGTCCGGCCATTGCAGCATGCGATGCGCGCGACTAGTGGCGAGGCATGGCCCGCAAGCTCCAGCTTGGTTTCCTGTTCGCGTTTCCCATCGTCGTGCTGGCGGCGCTGCTCGCGGTGGACCGGATATTCGGCTTGCCGGGGCAGGGCTTCGGTTATGTCCTGCAGATTGAATTGCCGCCTTCGCGCACCGGCCTCGGGCTGCCCGAAGTGGTCGGGCCGATTGATGCGAGCAGGCCGCTCGTCGTGATCGATCCTGGCCATGGCGGCCACGATCCCGGAGCCGGTAACGACGGTGCTCTCGAAAAGGATGTGACCCTGGCGCTGGCGCGCGCAATCCGCGACGAGCTGGTTGCGGGCGGAGGCATCCGGGTTGCGATAACCCGGCCTGACGACCGTTTTCTGGCCTTGGGTGAGCGCAGCTCGATCGCGAGGCGGCTTGGCGCGGACCTGTTCCTTTCGGTCCATGCCGACAGCGCACCAAATGATGGGGCGCGTGGTGGCAGCGTCTATGTCCTTTCTGAAAAGGGATCGAGCGAGGCAGCGGCGCGGATCGCGGCGCGCGAAAACCGGTCCGACATAGTCAACGGCGTCCGGCTCGAAAACCAGAGCGACGTGGTCAACGCGATCCTCCTCGACCTCTCGCAGAACGAGACCGATGCCCGATCGCTCGAACTGGCGCGCCTGCTGCTGCGCGAAATGCGCGGCAATGCCCTGCTGCATGTCGACGGGGTTCAGTCGGCCGCCTTTGCAGTGCTCAAGGCGCCCGATGTGCCGTCGGTTCTGCTCGAAACCGGCTACATCAGCAACGATGCGGATGCGGCCTATCTGCGTTCCCGTGAGGGCCGCGAAACCATCGCCGCAGCGGCAGCGCGCGCGGTGCGTGCCTATTTTGCCCGGCAAACCGATGCCTGACGGCGCCGGAACCCGCTGGCGCTTGCGCACCGCTTCATGCTAGGCGCCTGGCACCATGGCCGAGACTGCTGACGATCCCTCTGCTAACGCACGCTACAAGATCCGCCGCTTCGCCGGAGGTTCGGCGGAATGGATCGCGCGCAACTGGGCGACCAACCAGCGTTTCCGCTTGCTTTGCTATGTCGGCGGCGGCTTGCTGCTGGCGTTTCTTGCTTTCTGGTTCGTGCTGACTCGCAACCTGCCATCTGCGGAAAAGTTGCTCGATTACCAGCCACCCTTGCCAACCATGGTTCGCGGGGTCGATGGCGAGATTGTCTACAGCTATGCCCGCGAGCGGCGCGTGCAGCTCACCTTCGACGATTTCCCCCGGCCCATGATCAACGCCTTCCTCGCTGCCGAGGACAAGACCTTCTGGTCGCACGGCGGCGTTGACTACACCGGGCTGCTTGGCGCGGTGGTGGACTATGTGTCCAAGCTGGGATCTGGAGAGCGTGCAAAGGGCGGTTCCACCATTACCCAGCAGGTTGCCAAGAACGTGCTGATCGGTGACGAATATTCGATCACGCGCAAGCTCAAGGAAATGATCGTCGCTCGCCGGATCGAAGGCGTGCTCAACAAGCGCCAGATCCTCGAGCTCTATCTCAACGAAATCCCGCTCGGGCGGCAGAGTTTCGGCGTGCAGGCGGCGTCACGCGCCTATTTCAACAAGGATGTCGGCGATCTCAAGCTACATGAGGCTGCCTTCCTTGCGATCCTGCCGAAAGCACCGGAGCGCTATGGACGCGCGAAGCATGCCGCCCTGGCTCTCGAACGGCGCAATTATGTCCTCGACCAGATGGTCGATAACGGCTGGGTTACGTCAGCACAGGCCGCAGCCGCAAAGGCGCAGCCGCTTGGACTCGCGCCGAACCGGGCGACTGTCTATTCGCCCGCGGTTGGCTACTTCACCGAAGAAGTGCGCCGCCGCCTGATCGAAGAATATGGCGAAAATGCCGAGGACGGGCCGAACAGCGTCTATGCGGGCGGCCTGTGGGTGCGAACCTCGCTTGATCTTGCCATGCAGAAGGCTGCGCGCGATGCCTTGCGCTCGGGCATGCAGCGCTATCATTCGGGCAAGGGCTGGCGCGGGCCGGTTGCCCATCTCGATCTCGATCCGGAAAACTGGCAGTCGCAGATGGCGATGGTCGGTAAGTCGATTGACTACGAGAACTGGCGCGTCGGCGTCATCCTCGAGCGCAATGGCGCAAACGGACGGATCGGTTTTGCCAACGGCGAGACCGCCGCGCTCAGCAATATTCCCGATGCGGCCAAGGTAGGCGACCTGGTAGCCGGCTCACTAGTCAACAGCAGCAGCTATGCGGTTCGTGCGATTCCCGAAGTGGCAGGCGGCATGGTAGTGATGGAGCCGCAGACCGGACGGGTTCTGGCCGTACAGGGCGGTTTCGATTCCGGGCTGGATTCGTTCAACCGGGGCATCCAGGCGATGCGCCAGCCCGGCTCCACAATCAAGCCGTTCGTCTATGCGACCGGCCTCGACGCAGGCATGACCCCGGCAACGCAGGTTCCCGACGAGCGTTTCTGTGTATTTCAGAGCGCGTCGCTCGGCCAGAAATGTTTCAGCAATTTTGGCGGTGGCGGCGGCAGCGGCAACCATACGATGCGCTGGGGGCTGGAGCAGTCCCGCAACCTGATGACCGTGCGCATCGCCAACGACGCCGGCATGGACCGCGTGGTCAAAACGATCAAGAATGTCGGTATCGGCGAGTACAAGCCTTACCTCGCCTTCTCGCTTGGCGCTGGCGATACGACGGTGCTGCGCATGACCAACGCCTATTCCGCACTGGCCAATCACGGCGTCCAGTACACGCCATCGCTGATAGACTACATTCAGGATCGCAAGGGCAAGGTGATCTGGAAATCGGACAAGCGTCGCTGCTCGCGCTGCAATATGGCCAAGTGGGACGGCAAGCCGATGCCGCGCCTGGCCCGGCCCGGCAAGCAGGTGATGGATCCGGGAACCGCATTCCAGACCATGCACATGCTTACGGGCGTCATCATCCGGGGCACTGCCACCACCCTGAAGGACCTGAACCTGCCGCTGTTCGGCAAAACCGGAACGACAACTGGGCCGACCGACGTGTGGTTCGTTGGCGGATCGCAGCAATTCGTGGCGGGCACCTATCTCGGGTTCGACAAGCCACGCCCGATGGGCGGCTATGCCCAGGGCGGTAGCCTAGCCGCGCCGATGTTCAAGAAGCTGGTGCAGGAGACGAAAGGCCGCTGGGAGCCGCGCCCTTTCATTGCCCCGAACGGAATCCGGATGGTCCGGATTGACCGCATATCCGGAAAGCAGCTGAGTGGAGCGCAGCCAACTGTCGACGGCAATTCCACGACCATCTGGGAAGCCTTCAAGCCCAACACCGAACCGCAGCGCTGGACCAAAGCTGACGATTTTGCCGCCAAGCGCGACGCGCTGATCGCACAGATCAGGCAGGCGCGCGCCGGTCCGGCCAAGGCGGCCAAATCGGATGACAAGGCGGCCGACGCAGCCAATTTCGCGGACGAGCAGGGCGGCGTTTACTGAGAGTAACCTGATTCAAGGGGGGAAATTTGGCCATCGATCCGCTTTTCGATTTCAGCGGCAAGATCGCACTGGTTACCGGCGGCTCTCGCGGGCTTGGCTACCAGATGGTCAAGGCCTTCGCCGAGCGTGGCGCCGATGTCATCATTGCCAGCCGCAAGCTGGAAAACTGCGAGACAGTCGCCGAAGAGTGCCGCGCGCTGGGAAGGCGAGCCAAGGCGATAGCGGCGCATGTCGGCAAGTGGGACCAGTGCGAGAGGCTCGCCGATGAGGCCTGGGAGGCCTTCGGCAGGATCGACATCCTCGTCAACAATGCGGGAATGGGGCCGGCCATGCCGAGCCATGAAGTGACCGAGGCGCTGTTCGATTCGGTCGTGAACCTCAATTTCAAGGGACCGTTCCGGCTCGCCAGCCTGATTGCCAAGCGCATGGCCGATGGCGAAGA
>JAURNJ010000252.1 GCA_030830245.1 Novosphingobium sp.
ACAATAACGTGCCTCAGGTAAAACCCTGCGCGTCCCCGTGGCTGGCCAGCGCGGTGGATGAACCGTCCCGCGGCTTGCGCTCACCCAGCCCAAGCGCGCGGGAGACGACTGGCGCGGGCGTCCCGGCATGTGCAGCCGAACGTTCGCAACGGCAGACCACCACGATATGGCTCCGTTCCGTCGCATCACAAGCTGGAGCGGGAACCCTCGGCCGGTGGCATCAAATCTCGACGCACTTTTTCTTTGCAGTGCCTTGAATACCCAAGCGTCGTCGAGTCCGGGCAAGAAATGCGGCAACCCCGCGCCGGTCGTTCGTTCTCCTCTCCCCCGGCAGCCTTGGGCTGGCCGGGCTATCCCCGTTTCCCGAACCATGGCCCCTGCCGCCAGCGCTGGCGGCTATCCCGCTTGCTCTCGCGCTCTTCCTGCCCCAAGCTGCCCTCCGGAACGGGGAGAGGGACACAACAATGAACACGGATTTGCTGGGCCTTGTCGGCCTCATCGGCTTTGGCGGCATGGCCGGGATGAAATGGCCGGTCGATCCGGCGCGGTCCGGCGCTGGCGTGCGCAAGCTGGGTCTGCTCGGGCTGCTGGGCCTGATCGGCTTCCTCATCCCCGCGGCAGGCGCGATGGGCGCGGCGGGCGCGCTGGGCATCTGGAACCATCAGATCGCCGGGCTGCGACTGTGGGGCGCGCTCGGCTGGACCTGGCCGATCGGGCTGGTGATGCTCGTCGCCCCCTATTTCAGCTGAACGAACGCGCAGCCACGGAGAATACGCATGAGCACACCTGTCGACATCGTGAAGACTTTCCTCGCCATGTGGGAGACGCCGGGCGGCATCGAGAAGTCGCTGCACGACTATTTCACGCCCGAAACGGTCTACGAGAACGTGGGCCTCTCCACCACAACCGGCATCGATCAGGCCAAGGCGGTGTTCGCGGGCTTCTCCGCCTCGCTCGGCATGGCGACCATGTGGGTGGAGAACCTGCATGTCTCGGTATCCGGCGACACGGTTCTGACCGAACGCATCGACCATGTCCGCGACCAGTCGGGCAAGACGCTGATGTCGATCCGCGTGATGGGCGCCTTCGATGTGAAGGACGGCAAGATCGTGGCCTGGCGCGACTATTTCGACACTGCGGGCCTCGCGGCAGGCGGCTGATTTTGTTCCGTTTCGGGAATCGCGATTCGGTCTGCCTTGTTCCAGCAACGCTTCGTCAGATTGGCGCCGGATTTATGGCTCGTTCAGGAATCAGAAAGGCTTGGGAAGGCTTTCTGCGTTTCAGGTCGATGCGCGAAGTCCATCCACTCCCTGCGCGCATCGGCCTGACCATTCCCTCACCATGATGCGATTGTGCTTTCCCTCAGAGGCGGGCACGATGTATTCTCGCCTCGATAGTCGGAGGAGTAGGAGTTCCCCATGCGAAAGATCGCAACGTGCTTTATCGCCGGCGCAGCAGTGGCGCTGGCCCCCTCGGCAGCGCTGGCTGCACCGGTGAAGCTGGTTTCCACCCTGAGCGGAGCGGGCGAAACGGGTGGCGGCGACACCGATGGCAGCGGCACTTTCAGCGTCGAACTGGACACGGAAACCGGCGATGTCTGCTACGTGCTCACCGTCGCCAACATCGCCAAGCCGGTTGCCGCGCACATCCATGAAGGCGCCGCGGGCGCGGATGGCAAGCCGGTGATGACGCTGGAAGTGACCGGGCCCGATGCCGATATGTGCCTGGCGGCGGAGCCTGATCTACTGAAGCTGATCCAGGCGACGCCGGGCGGTTACTACGTCAACGTCCACACCGCCGATTTCCCCAAGGGCGCGGTGCGCGGACAGTTGGCGGCAAAGCCCTAGGGGCTGGATAGCCTCAGGACGCGGCGGCGATTTCGACCTGACCGTGTCCCTGCCGGACGATGCCGATCTGGCTCGCGGCCTCGTGCGACAGGTCGATCACGCGCGAGTGATGGAACGGGCCGCGATCGTTGATCCGCACCACGACCGAGCGGCCGTTGCTCTGGTTGGTTACCCGCACGCGTGTGCCGAACGGCAGGGTGCGGTGGGCTGCGGTCAATTCCGAAGGGTTGAAGCGCTCGCCGCTGGCCGTGCGGCGGCCGGAGAAGCCCGAGCCATAATAGCTGGCCTTGCCGCTGCCGATGATTCGGGGCGTTTCGAAGCCTTGCTCCCCGGCGACGGGCGCTTCGTCGAAGCGGGCCTGGGCTGCTGTGAGCGTTTCGGGGGCGAGCCGGGTTTCGGTCTCGGTCAGCGCGAAAGGCGCGAAGGCCTGGGTGAAGGCCGCACGCACATTGGGTTCGTCGGCGCGGGCGGGGGCCTCGGCGGCCACGGCAACGGTGAGAGCCGCCACGGCGAGGCCGATGCCCGCCACGGCGGTCAGGCGGCGATGTGCCGTCGCTGATCGATTACTCTTGCCGACCATGGGACCAACTCCGCCCGTCCGCCTAGATTGGCGACCCGTTTACAGGGCGGAATCAAACAATTGCACCCGTTGAGGGTCGCTTCGCCGTGCCTTGGGCTCCACTTGTCCCGAATGTGGATAACTATCGGTCGCGCTGGGCCAACAATCGCAAACGCAGGGCGTTGAGCTTGATAAAACCTGCCGCGTCCTTCTGGTCGTAGGCGCCAGCATCGTCCTCGAACGTGACGTGCCGTTCCGAGTAAAGGCTATTTGGCGATTTCCGGCCTACTACTTGCGCATTACCTTTATACAATTTCAGACGGACAGTACCGCTGACATTTGCTTGGCTCAGATCGATGGCTGCTTGCAGCATCTCGCGCTCGGGGGCGAACCAGAAACCATTGTAGATCATCTCGGCATATTTGGGCATCAGCTCGTCCTTGAGGTGCGCCGCCCCCCTATCGAGCGTGATCTGTTCGATGCCGCGATGGGCGGCGGCGTAGATCGCGCCTCCGGGCGTCTCGTACATGCCGCGGCTCTTCATGCCGACGAAGCGGTTCTCGACGAGGTCGAGGCGGCCGATCCCGTGCTTGCGGCCCAGGTCGTTGAGCGCGGTGAGCAGCGTTGCGGGAGACATCGCCGTGCCGTTGACCGCGACGCCGTCGCCATTCTCGAAATCGATGGTGACATATTCCGGCTCGTCCGGGGCGTTCTCGGGATTGTCGGTGCGCGAATAGACATAATCGGGAGTCTCCTCCCACGGGTCTTCCAGCACCTTGCCCTCGGACGAGGTGTGCAGAAGGTTGGCGTCGGTCGAGAACGGAGCCTCGTTGCGCTTGTCCTTGGGCACCGGGATCTGGTGCATTTCGGCCCATTCGATCAGCGCGGTGCGGCTGGTCAGGTCCCACTCGCGCCACGGCGCAATGACCTTGATGTTGGGATTGAGCGCATAGGCGGAAAGTTCGAAGCGCACCTGGTCGTTGCCCTTGCCGGTTGCGCCGTGCGCCACGGCATCGGCCCCGGTCTCGTGCGCGATTTCGACAAGACGCTTGGAGATCAGCGGGCGCGCAATCGAGGTGCCGAGCAGGTAGTCGCCCTCGTAGCGGGCATTGGCGCGCATCATCGGGAACACGAAATCGCGCACGAATTCCTCGCGCAGGTCTTCGATGTAGATGTTGGCGTCGGGCAGGCCCATCAGCTTCGCCTTGGCGCGCGCGGGCTCGATCTCCTCGCCCTGGCCGAGATCGGCGGTGAAGGTTACAACCTCGCAGTTGTAGGTCACCTGCAACCACTTGAGGATGACGCTGGTATCGAGCCCGCCCGAATAGGCGAGTACGACCTTCTTGATTTCCGACATGGATGGTTTTCCGCTGGATTGCCACTAGGATTTGAGCGCGCCCCTAAAGCAAGGGCATAGGCGCGGCAAGTGGAGGTGGGCTTGGCAAGGACCGGTTTATGGCAACGCGCGGCGGCAATGGCCGCCAAGGCGCCGCCCGAGCGTAACCGCGTTGTCGACCTGTTGCGAGCCATCTCGATCCTCGCGGTCGTCGTTGGGCACTGGCTGGTCGCCGCGCCCTTCGTCAGGGACGGGGCAGTCGAGGGCGAGCACCTGCTGGGCATCGCGCCATGGACGCAGTGGCTCACCTGGGGCTTTCAGGTCATGCCACTGTTCTTCCTGGTCGGCGGGTTTTCCAATGGCATGTCGTGGGCGGCTACCGTGCGTAGCGAAGGCAACTGGCCGGACTGGTTCGCAAGCCGGGTCCGCCGCCTGATCGCGCCGGTCCTGCTCTTGTTCCTCGTCTGGACCCTGTTCGCGCTGTTCGGCACGGCAGCTGGGGTGGAGCGGTCCATCGTCAAGATGGCGGCGCAGCTGGCACTGATCCCTGTCTGGTTCCTCGCCGTCTACCTCATCGTCACCGCGCTTACCCCGCTGACCCATGCCGCGTGGCGGCGGACCGGGTTCGCAAGCATTGCCGTGCTGGTGGCAGGGGCCGTGGCGGTCGATATCGCCTCGCTCAACTTTGGTGTGCCCTATATCAATTTCGCCAATTTCCTGTTCGTCTGGCTGGCGATCCACCAGCTTGGCTATGCCTGGAGCGACAGGCGGCTTGCCGGGCAGGGGAGGGCGATGCTGCTGGGTCTGGTCGGCCTCGTCGCGCTGGTCCTGCTGGTGCGCTTCGGACCCTATCCGGTGGCGATGATCGGCGTTCCCGGC
>JAURNJ010000253.1 GCA_030830245.1 Novosphingobium sp.
CAGGGCGGCGATGGGCGTAGTCCAGCTTGAGCGCGGGAAGATGCGCGGGGTCGGCCAGCGCACGCAACCGCTGATGCTGGCTCATCACCGAATCTCCGCCGGGACGGTCGTCGGAAACCAGCGCCGCCCGAACCATAAGGCGACGTTGACCAGCAGGATCAGAACCGGGACTTCGACCAGCGGATCGATCGCCGCCAAGGCCGAAGAACTGCGCAAGGACGGAGCCACAGCCATTTTCGTCGGAGTGGACGCAAGGATCGCTGGCATCGTCGCGATTGCCGATCCGGTGAAGGAAACCACGCCGCAGGCGCTTGCCGCCCTGCAGGATGAAGGCATCCGCGTGGTCATACTCACCGGAGACAACCGCACCACCGCACTTGCGGTCGCCGCGCGCCTCGGCATAGCGGAAGTCGAGGCCGAAGTGCTGCCAGACCAGAAAAGCGCGGTGGTCGCTCGTCTGAGGGGAGAAGGCCGGGTCGTCGCCATGGCTGGCGACGGGGTTAACGATGCGCCTGCACTTGCCGCAGCCGACGTCGGCATCGCGATGGGCTCGGGCACGGACGTCGCGATCGAAAGCGCGGGTGAGCCCGCCCCGGCTCTCCCTGTCCGCCCCTATTTCTATGTTGTCGCATCGCTATATGCGAAAAACCGGTTCCCACTTTTTCGCGCGATGCTCCGACTGCCGCCCCCACCGGGCGGCTTTTGTGTTTTGCGGCCCACTCTCTACAAGCAACGAGGCCACGCCGCGCGCATGTGTTTCATCAACAAACTGCGTCGAGCCGCACAACCAACTCGAAGAATCAGGTAAAATTCAAATGGAAGCCCTGCTGACCTCCACGCTGGTCGTCGCTCTTGCCGAGATCGGCGACAAGACCCAGCTTCTCGCCATGGTGCTCGCCGCGCGGTTCCGCCGCCCGCTGCCCATCGTCGCGGGCATCCTGGTGGCGACGCTTGCCAACCACTTCCTTGCCGCGCTGGCAGGCTATCACGTCGCGGGCTTGCTGGAAGGCGCGTGGTTCCGCTATGCCGTGGGCGCCTTGTTCCTCGCCATGGCGGCATGGACGCTGGTTCCCGACAAGCTCGACGACGACGAAGGGCACACGGCGAGCCAGGCCGGGGCCTTCATGGCCACGCTGGTCGCCTTCTTCCTCGTCGAGATCGGCGACAAGACGCAGGTGGCGACGATCGCGCTGGCCGCGCGCTTCGAGGCAGTGACCATGGTCACGCTGGGAACCACGCTGGGCATGCTGCTGGCGAACGTGCCGGTGGTCTATCTGGGCGACAGGCTGGTGTCGCGCCTGCCGTTGGGCGCGGTGCGGATCGGCGCGGCGCTGCTGTTCCTGGCGCTGGGCGTGTGGGTGCTGGCTACGGCATGAGCGGCGCGGGTCAACCCCAGCCCGAGACGATCTCGTCGCTGCCGTTCTCGACCAGCAGGCGGGTGAGGCGATGCTCAACGATCTGCCAGCCGAGTGCGCCCTTGCGGTAGCTCTGCCGGTAATGGCCATAGGCGCGCATCCAGGTGCGCTTGCCATCCTTCTCGCTGGCGAGGACATCGTGGAGCGGCCATATCCCGGTCGCCTCGGTGGGGGACTGGAACTCGATCTCGGGGAAGTGGACCTGGTGCACGGTCTTGAGCCCGGTGAGGACCCGGGCGGTGGCATCGGCGATGGCGCGGCCGCCGATGGTCGGCTCGGCCTTGCCCTCGTCGGCGCCGAACGACCAGGAGATGCAATCGTCGGAATAGACCGAGGCCAGCCCGTCCCAGTCCTTCTCGTCAATGCAGCGCACGCGCTTGGCCATCAGCGCCTTGATGGCTTCGAGTTCGACCAGCCGGGTGATCTCGTCCAAGGAAGCTCTCCTATTCCTGGCCGCGATCGAAGGCGGCGAGCAGCGCGGCGTTGCGCTCGATCAGCTCGGCCCGGTAGTCGCCATGGGTGACGATGTAGGGCTTGTCGGCGGCCATGTCGGCAAGGAGGTTGCGGGTGGCGTGCTCAGGCGTGGCGACGTGGAAGGCAGTGTCGAGGTTGCGGCTCGACAGCATGAAGTCGATGTCCTCCTGCGTCATGACCGCGCCGGGGATGTTGGCAGGCTTGGCGAGCTGGCTGCTCTCAAGGTGGCGCGATTCCATGCCGGCGGGGTAGAGGATCGAAACGCCGATGCCCTCGCGGCCCAGTTCCAGCCGCAGGGTCTCGCCATAGCCCATGACCGCGAACTTGCTGGCGACATAAGCGCCGATGCGCTCGCCGGGAAACAGGACGGATGACGATGCGGTAAGGCAGATGCGGCGATTGCCCGCGCTCTTGCGCAAGAGCGGCAGGAAGGCGGCGACGGTGTTGACCACGCCCATGACGTTGACGTCGAGCACCCATCGCCACTCGGCTTCGCCCAGCTTGTCGAGCGCGCCGAACTGCTGGACGCCGACGTTGGCGCACAGGACGGTGCAGCCGCCAAAGGCCTCGTCCGCAGCCGAGGCAGCGCGCAACATCGCGGCACGATCGGCAACGTCGACCCCCATGGCCATCGCCCACCCGCCAGCGGCGATCACGCTATCGGCGGTCTCCTGCGCCCGGCCAGCGTCGATATCGAGCGCGACAATCGCCATGCCGACAGCGGCGAAGCGCTGCACCATCGATGCGCCAAGGCCCGAGCCCGCGCCCGTCACCACCGCCGCGCCGCTCCAGAATGAATCGGAATTTGCCAATTTCGTCTCCTGTTTTGCTGGTGTCTTGCGCGCGCTCCCACGCAAGTGCAACCTGCCCGGGCGATGAGATGGGCGAGGAGCGGCGCATGAAATATTCGAGACTGGGCCAGAGCGGCATGCAGGTTTCGCGCCTGTGCCTTGGCTGCATGAGCTTCGGCACCAGCTTTGCCGACTGGGCAATCGACGAGGAAGCCAGCCTCGCCATGGTGAGGAAGGCGGTCGAGGCCGGGATCAATTTCTTCGATACGGCCGATGCCTATGGCAAGGGCGAGAGCGAGGAGATCCTGGGCCGGGCGATCCGCACGCTGGGTCTCCGCCGCGAGGAAGTGGTCATCGCCACCAAGATTTACGCCGCGATGACGCCGGGTCCGAACATGAACGGCCTTTCGCGCAAGCACATCATGCAAGGCATTGATGCGTCGCTCAAGCGGCTGCAGGTCGACTATATCGATCTCTACCAGATCCATCGCTTCGACTACGACACGCCCTACGAGGAGACGCTCATCGCGCTCGACGATGCGATCGCCGCGGGCAAGATTCTCTATGTCGGGGCCAGTTCGATGGCTTCCTACCAGTTCGCAAAGTACCTGATGCGCGCCGACGCGCTTGGCCGTTCGCGCTTCGTCGCCATGCAGAACCACTACAGCCTGATCTACCGCGAGGAAGAGCGCGAGATGGTGCCGCTGTGCCTTGAGGAAGGCATCGGCATGATCCCGTGGAGCCCTCTGGGAGCCGGTCGCCTGGCGGGAAGCCACGAGGCAAGGACGACGCGCGCGACTTCGCGGGGCATCGGCGGGGGCACCGGGCGGTTCCAGCGGTCGGAGGATCAGGCGGTGGTCGACGCACTGGCCGAAGTGGCGAGGGAGCGGGGCGAAACCGCGGCGCAGGTCGCCATCGCCTGGCTGCTCGCCAAACCGGGGGTGACTGCCCCGATCATCGGCGCAACCAAGCTGCACCAGCTAGACGATC
>JAURNJ010000254.1 GCA_030830245.1 Novosphingobium sp.
GCGCAGGTGGCCTGCGTCTCCTTCGACAGGCTCCCGAACGACTGGAAGGCCACCAGGTCGACTGGTAGCGGCTGACCCGTTACCGCGACATGCGCCTCGATCGCGGCAATGTCGGCGGGGCTGGCTGCGCCGTCCTGCACCGTGGTGAAGCCCTCACTGGCATAGGACTGGAGCGCGGCGAGCAGGCCGGGCACGGGCGAAGCAGAGCCGCCACGGTACATCTGGCCCAGCACGCCATAGGCAGCGGTCTCCTCAAGCACGCCATCGGGTTCCTGCGAGCCGGGCTTGCGACGGATGTGCCCGCCGGGCGGATCCTTGCTTTCCGCCGTGATCCCCGCGAGGGCCAGCGCCGCCGAATTGGCGACGCTCAGGTGTCCCGAAACGTGCATGATGGCGATCGGGCGCGTAGCCGAAATGGCGTCGAGATCGTCGCGGGTGGGATGGCGCTTTTCGGCGAGCAGGCTGTCGTCGTAGCCATAGCCGACCGCCCAGGCATCCTGCGGCAGGTTCTTTGCGGCAACGTGTTCGCGCAGCCTGGCTTGCAGCGAGGCCACGTCTGTCACGGGGCCGACCGGCGGCGAGGAGAGGTTGGCATAGCCGATCATCCGGCCGACAAGGGTTGCGTGGCTGTGGCTGTCAATGAAGCCGGGGAGCAGCGCCCGCTCGCCCAGTTCGACCACCCGCGTATCAGGGCCGCGCAGGCGCATGATCTTCGCGCGCGATCCGGTGGCGGCAATGGTTTCGCCGCGCAGGGCCACGGCCTGAGGTCGCGACGCGTCCATGGTGACGATATGCTTTCCGGTCAGGATCGTATCGGCAAATTCGGCATCTGCACGTTCGCTGCCAATGGTCGCGCAGCCCGCCAGCAAAGAGGCCGCCATGGCAAGAACCGCAAACTGCATTTTCCCGATCATTGGCAAACCACCCTCTCCAAGCTTGTCCCCTTCCCCCTAACGTGCTCTCTTCGGCTGAGGAAGCGCTCGCTGGATAGCCAGGCGATGACGGGAGAGAGGACACATGCAGGTAAGACTGGACGGCAAGACGGCTTTTGTCAGCGGCGCAAGCTCGGGAATTGGGCGGCAGTGCGCCTACGATCTTGCCGAGGCAGGCGCGGATGTGGTGGTCCACGGGCGCGATATCGAACGCACAGAGGAAACCGCCGCCAGGGTGCGCGAAATCGGCGCAAAAGCGGTTGTCGCTATCGGCGATCTCGCCACGGTGGAAGGTTGCGAGGCCGTCGGCAAGACCGCACTCGACGGCTTCGGCAAGATCGACATCTGCGTCAACAACTGCGGCGTATCGCTGCGTCAGGACAACCCGCGCTGGGACGAGCTCGAACATGCCGAGTGGATCGCCTCGATCGAGGTCAATTTCCTCGCCTCGGTGCGCATGTCCAAGGCCTTCTATCCCGGCATGAAGGCACAGAACTGGGGTCGGATCATCCACATTTCGACCTTGGCCGCATGGATACCGGGCCTGCTGTCCGACTACGGCACGCCCAAGGCCGCGCTCAACAAGCTGACCATCGACATGTCGAAGCAATGCGGGCCGGATGGCGTGACCGTGAACGCGATCCTGCCGGGCACGATCGTGACCGCCGCGATCGAGCGTTACATGGACGTGCTCAACGACCAGCTTGGCTGGAACACCGACGACTGGAACGAGCGCGTCAAGCGCTATGTGTCCGAGGTCTATCCGCAGCCGATCCAGCGGCTCGGGGTAGGGCACGACATCGGCGGACTGGTGACTTTCCTTGCCAGCGACCACGCCGGCTATATTACTGGCGCGCTGATCAAGGTCGACGGAGGATCAAGCCCTTCGGTTTAGAGCATCGCGCGGGGTTTTTAACTGATGAGTGGTCTGCAGGCGAACGAAACCGCGAGCGCTCAGTCCATTCGCAATGCGTCGACGCAAAAGTCGGCTGGCCGAGAGGAGTCCGGCAAGGCGGCGGAGCCTTTAGCGGCATCCCTGCTCGAGTAGTTTCGCGAAGCTGGCTGGCTCCCTGCCCAGACGCTCGCCGATGAGCAGACGCTAGCGCATTTGCGGTCTCTCGACTTTGGAAACGCGGCCATTGTCCAGGCCAACTCCCGCAAGGCCTTGTGGCAAGCCGACGCCTGCACAATGGAACTGGCAGCGTCCCTCGCCGTTACCGGTGTTCTCGACATTTTGTTCGGAGACGCAGGCTATTACCTCTGGGGAGCGCAACTGGTTGATCTCGCTCCAGGTCAGTCGCACCAGTGGCACGTGGATGCCGAGACAGCGCGCGATGGTTTCGTCTCCCTTTGGATCGGGATTGTCGGAACGAACAAGGAAACCTCCCTTTCGGTCATTGATGGCAGCCATCGGCAATCGGCTCCGCTTCAGGCCTTCTGGCCGGATGGAGACCCCGCACGGGCCAATCCGGCTGCGAACGAAATACTTCTCCATCCTGAGCTGGCCGGGGTCGACGCTCCCACCGTCGCGGCCTGTGTCGATGGCGAGGGCATATTCTTTGACGGTCGGCTCTGGCACGGTTCCTTCAATCGGACGAGCCAGCCGCGCAGAGCGCTGATCCTGCATTATGGCAAACACGGGGTTCCCGTTCGCCACACCGCTTCCGATAAATCCTACCCGTTCGCCTATCATCCCAGCGACAATCCGATCACGCTACCCATCAAGGGCGAACCTGACCCGGTTGCAAACAAGACCGTGATACGCCAGCCTGACGGTTCGATTGCCTATCCGGTGGCCAAGGTGGCAGCAAGGCCGGAGCTTGTCCAAAACGGTCGGAACCCGTGGACCATCCTTCCCTATTTCCGGATCGAATCGCCGGTCATGTCAGGATTCTCCTGTCATGCATCCGTGCTTGCCACTCAATTCATGCCCCACCTTCCCCACGATCATTTCGACGAGGAAATTCTCGTCCCGCTTTCAGGGGAGCTCACAATCTTTGCAGGCGCAAATGATGCAGGGGCATTGCGCGCATCCAGGGCCTCGCCGGGGGACATCTTCTACTATCCTTCGACCATTTCGCACACGATCTCCAACCTTTCCGAATCCGGCGCTCCCGCGAGCTATGTGATGTTCAAATGGCGCAACCGATCCGGCAGATCGCAGAAAGTGAACGGCGCCCGGATTCCTGCTCACGCCCACAGCGGCGGAAGGAGACTGTCGATTGACCTGCCATCGACCGGGCTCGACAAGCTCCACATCCACTCAACGACACTGGAGCCGAGAAAAGGATTCAACCGGCACATCGACCGGTACGATACGGCGATACTCGTACTCGAGGGCGAGCTCTCCATGATGGATCGCAAGCTCGGACCCGGAGGCGTTTTCTATTCGCGAGCCGGTGAAATTCACGACACGCGGAACGAATCTGCCGCTCGGTGTCATTACCTCGTCTTCGAATTCCACGCGATGGCGGACTGATCCCCATTGAGGAGTTTGCCGACAGGCCCTGTCAGAACGGCGAATTTTCGAGCTTTTCGAAACTCGGACTGTCAGCCAGGCGGCTAAGCTGCGGGCCATCCTCACTCAGCATGCAAGCGAAGAAGGCCCCATTGACCGAAGTATCCCCGGCGACATGCACGATCGAACGGGCCAGATCCATTGGCGCGAGCATGGGCATGGTCTTGGCTCCTTCGGACCCGACGACCATCGCGGTGTCCGTCAGCGAGGGCAGGACCGCATTCACGCGCACGCGAATCGGCTCGAACGATGGCGCCAGCGATCGCGTCATGCCCAGCACGCCCGCCTTGGTAGCGGAATAGGCCGGCGAATAGGGCACCGCCATTATCCCGCCCAACGAAGCGACCGAGACGATGCTGCCGCCGCCAGTGCGGGCCATGATCGGGGCAAGCGTATAGCTGCATAGGAAAACACCGAGCAGGTTCACGTCGAGAACCTTGCGGATGTCGTCGATCGTCCATTCTGAAGCTTCGTGACGCAACATGATGCCGGCATTGTTCACCAGCACGTCGATCCGGCCATAGGCGGCGACTGCCGCTTCGCCGAGCGCCCTGACATCGTCCTCTGACGCCACGCTGCCCTTGACCACCATGGCCGTGCCGCCTGCCGCCTCGATTGCGGCCGCCTGCGCTTCTGCCGCCGGATCGAGATCGAAGATCACAACCTTGGCGCCTTGCTGCGCAAATAGTTCCGCGGTCGCGCCGCCGATGCCCCTTGCGCCGCCAGTCACGACGGCAACCTTGCCCTCCCAGTTCATGCTTCAACCTTTCCTACAATCCAAACCGCTCGGTATAGAAGCGGAACTCCTCCGCAACCCCGGCGGGATCGAGGCCGAAGAATTCCGGCCGCGCGTCATGCGCGCCCTTGGGGTGTTCCTTTTGCCATTCGGCGATCTTCGCCTCCATGTCGCTGGGCCAGGGCCAGCCGAAATGGGCGTAGACCTCGCGCATCTGCTTGGCCGGATCGACGATCTGGACGTGGTGATAGACGTCGTGAAAGCGATCCTCGCCCAGCCGCGCGCGGGCATCCAGCGCCCGCTGCAGGCCCTCGGTCCAGTAGGCGCGATGTTCGTGGCCGAGATATTCGGGCTCGGGATTGTTCACGAAAGCGCGGCGGAAATGGTAAATCAGCGAGCACACCGATGAGAGCGAGCGCAGCGGCTCGCGATGCGTCCAGACGAAATTGGCGTCGGGATAGACCTTGAGCAGCGTCTCGATGTCGTAGGTGTGGACCGGGGTCTTGAGATACCAGCGCTTGGGCGGGCAACGCCATTGCAGCAGCTTGAGCACCCGCTTGTGATACTCGTAGGCGCGGATCATGTAGCTTTCGTATTCCGGTGCGATGGTGCGCGCGTTGAAGCTCGGCACGTGAACGAACAGCTCGAACGAGGGGCCGGACGAAAACGCCTCCATCAGCACGTGGGCGCATTCCTGCGATTTCTCGACCCCGCGCGGCAGCATCGAGGTCGCCTCGGGCACCAGCTGCTGGAAGCCTTCCTCGCCCGCTTGCGAGATGGCGATGCGCGGATCGGTCAGCTCGGTCGCCTTTTCGGGCGGCGGGCAATGCCGCTCCTGCTCCCACACCCGCAGGATCCGCGTCGCCGGATCGAGCCCCATCATGTGGCTGAAGGCGGTGGAGCCGGTGCGCGGCAGGCCGATGCCGAACAGCGGCGCGACGATCTCCTCCTCGTCGATTTCGGGATGGCGCTTGAACCAGTCGTTGACCTCGAGCTGGTTTACCAGATGCGCGATCAGCATCTCGGGAACCGCACCCGCGCCGAATTCTGTCAACTCGCTCTCGGAGTTGATCGCATCGACCAGCCAGTGCATCGGCTCCAGATACCAGTCGTCTCCCCAGTCCGAGAGGCCGGTGCGGTCCTTCGCGGCAGCCATCAGCACGTTTGCATCAATCATTGTCATGTCTTTCCGGGTTTATCTGCGTGGTATCTGTCGATCAGCGGGCCATAGGCATCGGCGAAACGGACCTTGCACGGCCCGGTGATCGAGCGGCGCTTGGTCGGATCGGCAAGGAAACCACCATGCGCGCCGAGCACGTCCATTTCCTCGAACTTCGCCTCGATCCCAAGGCGTTCTGCGGCGATCTCGCACCATTGGCGGCTCGAAACCTCGTCGTCGCCCGCCCAGTTGGTGACGAGCGCAGGCGTGCCCGCCTCGCCCAGCATCGCCTCCAGCTGGTCGCAGATGTCGTCGACATGGATCAGCGTCTGCGGCTGCGGCCCGTTGACCAAAACATTGATTTCGCCGCGCTTCATCCGCTCGATATCAAGCGAGGGGCCAAGCCGGGGCGTGCCCCAGGGCATGAACAGCCGGGCGATCGTCGTGGGTAGGTTGAACAGGCGCGCGCAGGAACCCGCCACTGCCTCGGTGATAAGCTTGGAAACCGGGCTTGCGGGAGACCAGTGCGCCTTGGCTCCGCCCAGCGGATCTGTCTCGATATAGCGGTGCCAAGTATCCGGGTTGGGGGCATAGATCGTGCCCGCCGAGATCAGCAGCGCCGCCTTGGCCCTGCGGCAGTGCTGCCACAGGAAGCCGGGGCCATCGGCATTGGCGCGATAGGCGAGTTCGAACTGGTCGGGCCGGTTGGGTACCCGGGCAAAGGCGCCGTGGATCACATAGGTGAAGTCGTCCGGCAGGGCCGAAAGGTCGCCCGAACCGAGATCGACCGCGCAGGTGCGGATGCCCGCCGCCTCGATTTCCTCGCGCGGGGTCAGTCCGACGATGCGGATTTCGCGGCCCTCGCGCACCGGATCGTCGGGCGGCAGGAACCTGGCCGCGCCCCACACCTCGTTGTTGCGCGCCAGGTACTCGGCGATTGGCCTCGCGACCCCGCCTGTGACGCCGGTGACGAGGATTTTCTCGCCCGAGATCATAATGCACCTCTCATCATTGCTCTCCCCGGCGATAAGTGATCCTTGCGCAAGGACGGCGCGCCTGCAAGGGGCAAGCACTGTATAGTGGTCACTTTACAGGATTTGACCAGTCCTTGGCGCAAGTTTAGGGTCTGGCAGTAACGGCAAGGCCGCAGGCGGGAGAGCGACTGGATGAGCGAAAACATCATCATGGGCGACGGCAGCAAACGGTCCGCAGGCCGCGATCGCGGTCCGGTTGATCCGGCGCACACGTTGCCCAATAGCGCCGAAGGCCTGACTGTCGAGCTGATCAACCGGCTTGTTTCGGAACGCCATCCCGGCACGACGGTGACCGCTGTCGAACTGGTCGAAGCAAAAGGCCTTGCACAGCAAGTCTCCACCGCTGGCCGTGCACGGTTGCGGCTGACCTATGGGCCGGGCTCTGCAGACCTGCCCCGAGACGTCATCGTGAAGATGGTGATTGGCGACGCCGGGGTCGATGGCGCGCTCTACGAAACCGAGGTGCAGGTCTACCGCGATGTCCTGCCCGGTCTCGACATCCCGCAGATTACATGCCTTGGCGCAGCCTACGAGGACAAGACCGAACGCCTGATCCTGCTGCTCGAAGACCTGACCGCCAAGGAACCGTTCTTTCCGCTTTCGATCTATCCGCCGCTCAAGCCCGATCGCGTCGCCGGGCAGCTTTCGCATCTCGCCAAATTGCACGCCCGCTACTGGAACAGTCCGGAGCTGGACACGATGAGCGACTGGCTGGGAACGTTGCTGAAAGGCCGCCAGTTCGATTTCCTCAACGCGATCTGCGTTCCCGCGATTACCCAGATGATGACCGAGAGCACCTATCGTGCCGATCTGGTGGCGCGCACCGGCTGGAGCCCGCAACAGCTGTGGGACGGGGTCATGGCCACCCATGCCTATCACGCCAAGGTGCAGCCGCGCACGCTAGTCCATGGCGATACCGGCGCTCACAACACGTTCCACCTGCCCGATGGCAGTTTCGGCTTCTACGACTGGCAGCTATCCGCATCGGGCTGCTGGGCGCACGATGTGCATTACAACATCATCGAATCACTATCGATCGCCGATCGCCGCGCCAACGAGCGCGCGCTGGTGCAGCACTATCTCGACGAACTGGCGAAGAATGGCGTCACCGACGCGCCCGGCATCGACCTCGCCATGGAAATCTACGGCCGCGCGATAATTTGGGGTTTCACGGTCGGCTGGTTGCTCTGCCCGGAGCGCAATTACGACATGAAGATCATCATCACCAACCTGGAACGGCTTTACAGCGCAATGGGTGACAACAACACGCTTGCACTCGTCGAACAGGCGCAGCGGGAGCTCGCATCGTGAACAACGAACTGTGCCGGATGACCGGCGCGGAGTTCCCGCTGTTCGCTTTCAGTCATTGCCGTGACGTGGTCGCCGCCGTCAGCCGCGCGGGAGGATTCGGCGTGCTCGGCTGCGCCTCGTTCGGCTCGCATGAGATCGAGGCCGAACTGGCCTGGATCGACGAGCATGTGGACGGCAAGCCCTACGGAGTCGACATCCTGTTCCCGCAAAAGCAGCAGGCAAGTTCGGGCATGACGATGGATGACTTCATCGCCAAGATTCCCGACCAGCATGTCGACTATGTGGTTGAGGTGCTCGAACGCCACGACGTGAAGATCGCGCGCGACGAGGTGATCCGCGACCGGGTGCCGCCGACCGCGCCCGACGAGGCCGAGCGCCAGCTCGAAATCGTGTTCAACCATCCGATCCGCCTGATCGCCAATGCGCTGGGCGTGGCGCCGCCGCAGATGATCGAGCGCGCCAAGGCGGCAGGTGTTCCGGTTGCGGCTCTGGTCGGCAAGAAGGAGCACGCGATCAAGCAGGCGCAGGCGGGCGTCGACATCATCGTCGCGCAGGGCACCGAAGCGGGCGGCCATTGCGGCGAGGTCTCGACCCTCGTGCTGACCGCCGAAGTGATCCGCGCGGTCAAGGATTATGGCGCACCGCCGGTAATGGCCGCTGGTGGCATCGTCACCGGCGA
>JAURNJ010000255.1 GCA_030830245.1 Novosphingobium sp.
GCGATCCAGCTCGATGGTCCGCTTGACGGCGAGATCATCACGCGGGTCGCCTTCGACGGGATCAGCCAGGGGGAGGGCGCCTCGCGCAATTTCCTCACTCGCAGAATTGCCAGGCTGCCGATCCAGTTCCGGCTTAATATCCGCGCACCGTTCATGCAGCTCGTCTCCTCGATGCGTTCGCTTTACGATCCTGAGTTCATCCGCGACCCGCAACTGCTGGGGCTCATTACGCCGAACGCTGCGCCCTCCGGACCGACAAATCGGGGAAAACCTGACGTTCAGTCTCCCGACAGCGATGGAAAACCATAATGCGCGCAAGATTGACCGACCCGCAACGGGCTGCAACAAGTGGCCGCATGACGGCGACAGGGCACGAGGCGGGGCAGTCGGGCTGGCGGGCGAGAGCCGCGTCGGCGGTGTTGGTTGCGGGAGCCTTGGCGCTTTCGGGCTGCGTTTCGGTGACTGCGCCGGACAAGCCCATCGTCATCGAGCTCAATATCAACATCAAGCAGGAAGTGATCTACCGATTGGCCGCGGATGCGGCGAACACGGTCGAATCGAACCCGGATATTTTCTGATGGCTTGTGTAATGAAGAACCTGAATTCCGCTCGCTCCTCCCTGCTTTTCGGCGCTGCTGCGCTTTCGCTTGGCGCGCTTGCTGCCCCGGCGGTTGCGGCAGACTATGCAGCGGCGAAAGCCGCGGGCCTGATCGGTGAGAAGGTCGATGGCTATGTCGCCGTGGTCGGCGCAGGTGACGCGGAATTGCGTCGTGTTGTCGACGATACCAACATCAAGCGCAGGGCGGTCTATGCCAGCAAGGCGCAGGAACAGCACGTCACGATCGAGGAATACGCCTTCGCGACCGGCTGCACCCTGATTGCCAAGACCGAACCGGGCGAGAAATACCAGGCTCCCAACGGCGCGTGGAAAACGCGCGGCGCCGGCGCGCCGGAACGCGACGCGCGCTGCCCCTGATCCGGGGAAGGGCAGGCGCTTTTCACACCCCATTTCGCAATGCAGCGCGGGCGCGGTTGACTCGAATCTGCCCCCCGCCTAAGGGGACCGCGCCCTTGGCGGGCGGCCGTTGCATCATGCCTGTCGTTCCCGCGTGGCGGAGGACGGCATGAGCGACGAACCGAACGCACGTGACCCTGTCGGAGAAGACAAGCGGATCGACGCGCTGGAAGAGCGGCTCAAGGCCGCGCAGGAGCGCGAAGAGAAGCGTCAGAAACCGACGGCGGGCGCGGAAGCCGATGAGAATTATCGCATCGGCAACCGTGTCCTGGCCGAACTGATCGGCGGTATCGGCGGCGGTGCGTTTCTTGGCTGGGTGATCGATCACTTTGCCGGGACCTCGCCCTGGGGTCTGTTGGTGGTGATGTTCCTCGGAATCATCGTCTCCTTCAGGAACATTATCCGGATTTCGAACCGGCGCCCTGATTGACCTTCCCGAAAGGGCGGAAGGCAAGTGGGGCGCTGTCGTGCATGGCAGGGAACATCAGAACGTGGCAGCCGAACAGGGCAAAGTCGATCCGATGCACCAGTTCTCCATCCATCCCATGTTCGGGACGGATGGCTGGGAACTGGCCGGCTACAACATCGCCTTCACCAATTCCGCGCTGTGGATGATTATCGCCGCGGTGGGCCTGATCCTCTTCGTCTGGGGCGGCATGAAGCGGGAGCTGGTTCCGGGGCGCTGGCAGATGGCGGTCGAGAGCATGACCGGCTTTGTCGATTCGATGCTCGCAGCCAACATCGGCCCGGCCGGCAAGAAGTATGTTCCCTACATTTTCTCGCTGTTCATGTTCATCCTGTTCGCCAACGTGCTCGGCCTTATGCCGCTGGCGCTGTTCGGCATTCATCCGTTCACGTTCACGAGCCATTTCAGCGCGACCGGCGTGCTGGCGATCATGTCCTTCTCCATCGTGCTGATTGTCGGCTTCTGGAAGCACGGCTTTCACTTCTTCTCGCTGTTCGTGCCCCACGGCACGCCGCTGCCGATGATCCCGCTGATCTTCGTGATCGAGCTGGTTTCGTTCCTGGTGCGCCCGTTCAGCCTCGGCCTGCGACTCTTCGTCGCGATGATGGCCGGTCACGTCCTGCTGGAAGTGCTGTCGGGCTTCGTTATCAACGGGGTCAATGCCGGACTCGGCATCGGACCGGTAGTCTCCCTGCTCAGCTTTCTCCTGATGATTGCCATCTGCGCCCTCGAAATCCTCGTGGCGGGCATCCAGGCCTACGTCTTCGCGCTGTTGACTTCGCTGTATCTCAACGACGCCGAGAACCTTCACTGATCTTCGTCCAACATCTCGCAATCACAGGGTAAAGGAGTTTTCAAATGGAAGTAGAAGCCGCAAAGCTGATCGGCGCTGGTCTTGCCGCCATTGGTGCCGGCATGGCCGCCATCGGTGTTGGTAACGTGTTCGGCTCGTTCCTCGAAAGCGCGCTGCGCAATCCCGGCGCCGCCGACGGCCAGCAGGGCCGCCTGTTCATCGGCTTCGCCGCCGCCGAACTTCTCGGCCTGCTCTCGTTCGTCGTCTCGATGATCCTGATCTTCGTGGCCTGATGAACGCGGCATCGCCGCATTACTGACTGATTGAATGCCGGTTTGCCTCGTTCCGCAAGGAGCGAGGCGCCGACAACACAAGCCTCGGAAACCGAAATGCCTCAAATCGCGCAACTTGGCGAAACCTACGCCAGCCAGATCTTCTGGATGCTGCTGGTCTTCGGCTTCATCTTCTTCGTCGTCGGACGGGGGATGGTGCCAAAGGTGATGCAGACCGTCTCGATGCGCGACCAGCAGATTTCCGATGACCTTGCCGCTGCGGCTGCCGCGCGCGCGCAGGCGGACGAGGAAGAGGAGGCCTGGCGTAAGCGCGAGAATGCCAATCGCGCCAAGGCCCAGGAAATCATCGCAGAGGCCAAGGCTGCGGCGGCCCGCTCGACCGAAGCTCGGCTCGGGGAGACCAATGCACGGCTCGATTCGCAGGTGAGCGAGGCAGAGGGGCGCATCGCCACGGCCCGCGCAGGCGCTCTCGACGAGATCGAACAGGTCGCGACAGAGGCAGCAAATGATATTGTCGAACGCCTGGCCGGCGTGAAGGTCGACTCTGCGGCTGCCCGCGCTGCCGTGAAGGAGGTGCTTCATGGCTAATCCGTTGTTCATTCTGTCGGAGGCCGCGGCCGAAGGCGCGGCGCACGCGGGACCTACGGCTTTCGGGCTCAATCCGTCATGGTACGTTGCCGCCGCAATGACGGTGCTTATCCTCTTTGCGATCTTCGGCGCGAAGGCTCACCGGATCATTGGTTCGGGCCTCGATTCCTCGATCGCGGAAATCCGCAAGCAACTCGACGAGGCAAAGGCCTTGCGCGCGGAGGCCGAAGCGCTTCGCAAGGAATATGCCGACAAGATCGCCAGCGCCGAGAAGGACGCAGAGGCAATGCTTGCCCATGCGAAGGTTGAGGCAGACTCGATCATCACCAGGGCCGAGGCTGACGCTGTCGCGGTCATCGCGAGGCGTGAGAAGATGGCTGCGGACAAGATTGCCGCCGCCGAACTCGCCGCGATCGCCGATCTGCGTGCCAGGGCTGCCCAAGCGGCCAGCCAGGCGGCGCAGAGCCTGATCGCGAAGAACCATTCGGCGTCCGCTGACAAGGCGCTGGTCGATCAGGCGATCGGTTCTATCTGATTCCCGGTAGGGGTCGCTGCAGGCCCCTTTTTTGGCATCGGCCATGTTAGCTCGGTTCGGGCGAGACATGGCCTGCTGCCTTGTAGGCTGCATCATGCTCTTGGGTCGTATTGCGAATCGCTCGCAAGAAATGATCCCAGGAGATTGTGACTGTCCCGACTGGTTCTGACCAAAGTCCACCTCTGGCTTGCGGCGCTGCTGTTTCCCGCCATCGTGATGTTCCTTGCCACCGGCGCGCTCTACACTCGGGGCATCACGGGCAAGACCACTGATGTTTTGCAAGTGGTGGAAATTGCCGCGCCGCTGAACGCCGGGAACGAGGCAGCGATGCGCGCCATCGCCGCCGATGCGCTTGCCAGCGCCGGCCTAGAGGAGCCTTCGGGCAAGGCCCGGGTCCGCAAGACCGGTCAGAGTTTTGCGTTCGAATTGACCGGCTCACGGCGCGATGTGACAGTCGAGCCTACAGCCGACCCGAAGGCGGCGAAGGTCACGATCAAGGAAGCGTCGCTGCACCGCGTGTTCGTGCAACTGCACAAGGCGAAGGGCGCAACCGCCTTCAAGGTCTATGCCTCGATCCTGGCGACCGCGCTGTTCCTGCTGGTGGCAACCGGCCTTCTGATCGGCCTCAAGACGCCGCCGTTGCGCCGCGCGACTATCCTTGGAAGTGTCGCTGGGTTGGTGCTGTTTGGCGGGATGGTCGCGTCAGCCTGAACGTCAGAAGGTGTCCTTCGCCGCCCTGATCGCGGCGAAGGTTTCGTGCGGGGCATTGCCGCCCCATCTGGCCTGCATCGTGGGAGCGTCCGCGCGCAGGAACGGGTTCGTTTCCAGTTCCAGAGCGAGCTTCGAGGGCACGGTCGGCAGGTTTTTCGCCCGCTTCTCTGTAATCTCCGCGACATAGGCGGCTAGCGCTGCATTGTCGGGATCGGCATGCATCGCGAACCGCGCGTTGGATGCGGTGTATTCGTGCGCGCAGTAGAGCATGGTCTCGGGCGGCAGTGCCTTGACCCGCGAGAGGCTCGCCCAGAATTGCGGCGCTGTTCCCTCGAACATGCGCCCGCAGCCCAGCGCGAACACGCTGTCGCCGACGAAAGCCACGCTTGCTTTTGGTATGTGATATGCGATGTGCCCCATGGTGTGGCCGCCGACGTCGATCACCTGCGCCTCGAAACTGCCAAGCGAGACCGTATCACCCTGACCGACGGTGCGGTCGATCCCGGCGATCTTGTCCTTCTCGCCCACCGGAGCCGTAATCGTGCAACCTGTTGCAGCCTTGATTGCCTCGTTGCCGCCGGCATGGTCGGGGTGCCAGTGCGTGTTCCAGATCTGGGTGATCGTCCAGCCCTTGGCCGCAGTCTCGCGCAGGTAGGCTTCGGCATCGGGCGTATCGATGCAGGCGGTCTCGCCGCTGGCAGGATCGTGGACGAGATAGCCGTAGTTGTCGTCGAGACAGGCGAACTGGTGAATCTGGAGTGTCATGACCGATTCCTACGCGCTTATGGAGATGCAGAAAAGGCCCGACTGCTCATAGAGCAATCGGACCTTTTGCTTTTTTGGTGAGGCCCCTGCCTGCGCAGGGGCCCTCCAATCTCAGTTCTTGCCCTTGAGCGCTTCGCCCAGGATGTCGCCCAGCGATGCGCCGGAATCGGACGAGCCGTACTGTTCGACTGCTTCCTTCTCTTCGGCGAGCTGGCGCGCCTTGATCGAGAAGTTGGGCTTCTTCGAACGGTCGAACCCGGTGACCTGCGCATCGACCTTCTGGCCGACCTGGAAGCGGTCCGGACGTTGCTCGTCGCGGTCGCGGCCAAGGTCCGAACGCTTGATGAAGCCGGTCGAACCGTCTTCGCCAGCCTGAACCTCGAGCCCACCGTCGCGCACTTCGAGCACGGTGACGGTCACGACCTGGCCGCGCTTCAGGGAACCGCCCGCGCTCGCGCCACCTGCCGCTGCTGCGGTCGGTGCGCCACGCTCAAGCTGCTTCATGCCGAGCGAGATGCGTTCCTTCTCGACATCGACATCGAGCACGATGGCCTTGACCATCTCGCCCTTGCGGTGGAGCGCCAGCGCGTCCTCGCCGGAAATGCCCCAGGCAATGTCCGACATGTGGACCATGCCGTCGACATCGCCATCGAGGCCAACAAACAAGCCGAATTCGGTGGCGTTCTTGACTTCGCCTTCGACTTCGCTGCCCACCGGATGCTTGTCGGCAAACTCTTCCCACGGATTGCCATGCGCCTGCTTGAGGCCAAGCGAAATGCGGCGCTTGTCGGCATCGACCTCGAGCACGATGACTTCGACTTCCTGCGAAGAGGAAACGATTTTGCCGGGGTGCACGTTCTTCTTGGTCCAGCTCATTTCGGAAACGTGGACCAGGCCTTCGATGCCGGGTTCCAGCTCCACGAAGGCGCCGTATTCGGTGATGTTGGTGACAATGCCGGAAAGCTTCGAGCCAACCGGATACTTGGCGCTGGCGCCTTCCCACGGATCGCTTTCAAGCTGCTTCATGCCCAGCGAAATGCGCTGCGTATCGGGATTGATGCGCACGATCTGCACGCGCACGGTCTGGCCGATCTCGATCACTTCGCTCGGGTGGTTGACGCGCTTGTAGCTCATGTCGGTGACATGAAGCAGGCCATCGATACCGCCGAGATCGACAAAGGCGCCGTAATCGGTGATGTTCTTGACCACGCCGTCGATGATCTCGCCTTCGGCCAGCTTGTCGATCAGTTCGCTGCGCTGTTCGGCGCGGGTTTCTTCGAGCACGGCGCGGCGCGAGACGACGATGTTGCCGCGGCGGCGATCCATCTTCAGGATCTGGAAGGGCTGGGGCACGTCCATCAGCGGCTGCACGTCGCGCACCGGGCGGATATCGACCTGCGAGCCCGGGAGGAAGGCGACAGCGCCTTCAAGGTCGACGGTAAAGCCGGCGCCACTGTCGAGATTACGCACGGTCAC
>JAURNJ010000256.1 GCA_030830245.1 Novosphingobium sp.
CCAGGCGCTAGACCCCATGGCGCTCAAGCTGAAGATCGCTGCCGCCGCCAAGCAGGCCGGCCCCGCACTCGACGAGGCGCGGCTGGAAGAAGCGGCAGCCGATTCGATCCAGGCCATGATGCTGATCCGCACCTATCGTTCTCGCGGGCACCTGGCAGCCAACCTCGACCCGCTGGGCCTTACGCAGCGAGAGCTGCCATCCGACCTGACGCCCGAATTCCACGGCTTCACCGGCGACAAGCTGGACCGTCCTGTCTTTGTCGGCGGTGCGCTGGGCCTAGAATGGGTGACGGCGCGCATGCTCGTGACCATCCTCAAGTCGAACTACTGCGGCAATGTCGGCTTCGAATACATGCACATTGCCGATGTCGAGGAACGGCGCTGGCTGCAGGAGCGCATCGAGGGCGCGGACAAGAAGATCGACTTTACCGTCCTGGGCAAGAAGGCGATCCTTTCCGCCGTGATCCGGGGCGAGGAATACGAAAGCTACCTCGGCCGCAAATATGTCGGCACCAAGCGCTTTGGCCTTGATGGCGGGGAATCGATGATCCCCGCGCTCGAATCGGTGATCAAGCGCGGCGGCCAGCTGGGCGTGAAGGAAATCGTTTTCGGCATGGCCCATCGCGGGCGGCTCAACGTGCTCGCGAACGTCATGGCCAAGCCGTACAAGGTCATCTTCCACGAGTTTTCCGGCGGCAGCGCCAACCCTGACGACGTTGGCGGTTCTGGCGACGTCAAGTATCACCTCGGCACCTCGACCGACCGCGAATTCGACGGCGCGACCGTGCACATGAGCCTTGTGCCCAATCCCAGCCACCTCGAAACCGTCGATCCCGTAGTGCTCGGCAAGGTTCGCGCGACGCTAAAGATGCGCGACGACCTTGAGGAAATGGACGAGGTGTTGCCCGTGCTGATCCACGGCGATGCCGCATTTGCCGGGCAAGGCATCGTCTGGGAAACCCTCGGCTTCCAGGGCATTCGCGGCTATGCGACCGGCGGCTGCATCCACTTCATCATCAACAACCAGATCGGCTTCACCACCAGCCCGCAGTTCGCGCGCAATTCGCCCTATCCCTCGGACGTGGCCAAGGCCGTCCAGTCGCCGATCCTCCACGTCAACGGCGACGATCCCGAAGCCGTAACGTTCTGCTGCAAGCTCGCCATCGAGTATCGCCAGAAGTTCGACAAGGACGTGGTGATAGACATGTGGTGCTACCGCCGGTTCGGGCACAACGAAGGCGACGAGCCGAGCTTCACCCAGCCGCTGATGTATGCCGCGATCCGCAAGCATCCGCGTGTAAGCGAAATCTATGCCCAGCGCCTGATCGGCGAAGGCGTGATCGAGGCGACCGATCCGGACCAGATTCGCGGCGAGTTCGTCGCCACGCTCGACGAACACTTCGAGGCAGGCAAGAGCTACCAGCCCAACGAGGCGGACTGGTTCGCCGGGCGCTGGAGCGGCTACAACAAGCCGGTCGATCCCGAAACGGCGCGGCGCAACGTGCCCACCGGCATCGAGGCCAAGCTGTTCGACAGCCTTGGCCGCACCCTGACCACGGTTCCCGAGGATCTGGAAATCCACAAGACGCTGGCCCGCGTGATTGACGCCAAGCGCCAGATGTTCGCCGATGGCGCGGGCTATGACTGGGCGACGGGCGAGGCGCTGGCATTCGGCTCGCTGCTGTCCGAAGGCTACAATGTGCGCCTTTCAGGCCAGGATTCCGGGCGCGGCACCTTCAGCCAGCGCCATGCGGTATGGCTCGACCAGCGCGACGAGCGCCGCTTTATTCCGCTGAGCACAGTGCCGCACGGCACCTTTGAAGTCTATGACAGCCCGCTGTCCGAATATGGCGTGCTCGGCTTCGAATACGGCTATGCCATGGCCGACCCCAAGACCCTCGTGCTGTGGGAAGCGCAATTCGGCGATTTCGCCAACGGCGCGCAGATCATGATCGACCAGTATATCGCGGCGGGCGAGGCCAAGTGGCTGCGGGCAAACGGCCTCGTGCTGCTGCTGCCGCACGGTTACGAAGGCCAGGGGCCGGAACACTCCTCGGCTCGGCTAGAGCGCTTCCTGCAACTGTGCGCGCAGGACAACATCCAGGTGTGTAATATCACCACGCCGGCGAACTATTTCCACGTGCTGCGCCGCCAGATGCACCGGCCCTTCCGCAAGCCGCTGATCATCATGACCCCCAAGTCGCTGCTGCGCCATCCGATGGCCAAGAGCGCCACCAGCGATTTCGTTGGCGAGGGTCACTTCATGCGCATCCTTTCCGACACCAATCCGCCCGCGGACAATAAAGTGCGCCGTCTCGTGCTGTGTTCGGGCAAGGTCGCCTACGACCTGATCGAGGCGCGCGACGCGGCGGGGCTGGACGATGTTTCGATCGTCCGCCTCGAACAGCTCTACCCCTTCCCCGGCGAACCGCTGACCCTGCGCCTGTCGCGGATGACCGGACTCAAGGAAGTGGTGTGGTGCCAGGAAGAGCCGCGCAACAACGGCGCGTGGTTCTTCGTCGGCGCCCAGATCGAGGAAGCGCTCGGAGCCGCAGGTCGCAAGGTCGGGCGCGTGCAATACGCCGGTCGCGATGCCAGCGCATCGCCCGCCACCGGGCTCGCCAGCCGCCACAAGGCGCAGCAGGAAGCGCTGGTCTCCGCGACTCTGGGGCTGGAGCCAGCAAAGCCCGCCAGTCCGCCCGCCCGCACCGCCAGCCCACGCAGAAAGGCCCGTTCATGAGCAGCGAAGTCAAAGTTCCGACACTGGGCGAATCGGTGTCCGAGGCGACCATCGGCGAGTGGCTCAAGCAGCCGGGCGATCCCGTCGCGCTCGATGAGCCGATCGCCAGCCTTGAAACCGACAAGGTCTCGGTCGAGGTGCCATCGCCGGTCGCGGGCGTGATGGGCGCGCACAAGGTGGCCGTGGGCGAGACGGTGGAAGTCGGCGCGGTCATCGCCACGATCGAGGACGGCGTTCCTGCTGCCGGCGCCGAGCCGGTTTCCCAGCGCAAGGAACCCGAACCGGCCCCTGCGGCTGCCCCACCGGCCCCGCCAGCCGACGCCGCATCGCAAACCCTCTCACCCGCCGTGCGCCGCGCCGTGCTCGAACACGGCATCGACCCATCGAGCGTGCAAGGCACCGGTCGGGACGGACGACTGACCAAGGAAGACGTGCTCGCCGCAGCCAAGGCCAAGGACAGCGGCGCTGGTACGGTGCTGACCGCCGAGGCCCCTGCCCCCGCTCCATCGGCCCCATCGGGCGAACGCCGCGAAGAGCGCGTGCGGATGACGCGCCTGCGCCAGACCATCGCCAGGCGGCTGAAGAGCGCGCAGGAAGAAGCCGCGCTGCTCACCACCTTCAACGATGTCGACATGTCGGCGGTGATCGAGGCGCGCAACAAGTACAAGGACCTGTTCGCCAAGAAGCACGGCATCAAGCTCGGTTTCATGAGCTTTTTCGCCAAGGCGAGCTGCCTTGCCCTGCGCGACGTTCCCTCGGCCAATGCCTACATCGAGGGCGAGGAAATCGTCTATCACGACTACGTCGACATCTCGGTCGCGGTTTCCGCCCCCAACGGCCTTGTAGTGCCGGTGGTGCGCGACGCGCATGCGAAAAGTTTTGCGCAAATCGAGCTCGACATCGCCGACTTCGGCGCGCGCGCCCACGACGGCACGCTCACCATGGAAGACATGAAAGGCGGCACCTTCACCATTTCCAATGGCGGCGTGTTCGGCTCGCTTATGTCTACTCCGATCATCAACCCGCCGCAGAGCGCCGTGCTCGGCCTGCACCGGATCGAGGATCGTCCGGTGGTCCGCGACGGACAGGTGGTGGTGCGCCCGATGATGTATATCGCGCTGAGTTACGATCATCGGCTGATCGACGGGCGCGAGGCAGTAACCACGCTCAAGATTATCAAGGAAGCAATCGAGGATCCGACGCGGCTGCTGATCGATTTGTAAGGAAACCGCACAATGCGCAAACTGATCGCTGCCCTGTTCCTCGCCACGCCGCTGGCCGCATGCGGTCAAGCGTCAAACGAGCAATTCGACAAGCAGTTCGGCGACAATTTCCGCACTTCGTGTTCGTCTACTGCCGCAAATGCGGGTGTGCCCGGGGATATCGCCGGCAAAGTCTGCGACTGCTCGCTGTCCAAGGTCAACGAGAAGTACCCAGGCGCAGAAAAACTCGCGCTTTCGGGTGACGACGTCATGCCGATACTCACAGAATGTATGAAAGGCATGGGACTGCCCAATGGCTAGCAACCAATACGACTATGACTTGCTCATCATCGGCGCTGGTCCAGGTGGCTATGTCGCCGCGATTCGCGCCGCGCAGCTCGGTCTTAAGACCGCCTGCGCCGAAAGCCGCGAGACGCTCGGCGGCGTCTGCCTCAATGTCGGCTGCATTCCGAGCAAGGCGTTACTCCACGGCTCGGAATTGTTCGAGGAAGCCAACAACGGCACGCTCGCCAAATTCGGGGTCAAGACCGGCAACGTCGAGATAGACGTTGCCACGATGCAGGCGGAAAAAGCCAAGGTGGTGAGCGAACTGACTGGCGGCATCGCCTTCTTGTTCAAGAAGAACAAGGTCGACTGGCTCAAGGGGTTCGCCACCTTCAGGGATGCGCACACTGTCGAGGTCGCGGGCACGGCCCACACCGCCCGGAACATCGTGATCGCCACCGGCTCCTCGGTCACTCCCCTGCCGGGCGTTGAAGTCGACAACGAGAAGGGCGTGATCGTCGATTCGACCGGAGCGCTGTCGCTACCTGCCGTGCCCAAGACCATGGTGGTGATCGGCGGCGGCGTGATCGGGCTGGAACTCGGATCGGTCTGGCGCAGGCTCGGCGCGAAAGTCACCGTGGTCGAATTCCTCGACCAGTTGCTGCCCGGCATGGACGGCGACGTGCGCAAGGAAGCAGCAAAGATCTTCGCCAAGCAGGGCTTGGAGCTGAAGCTCTCGACCAAGGTTACGGGCGCGAGCGTGAAGGGCAAGAAAGCCACGCTCGCGCTTGAGCCAGCCGCCGGTGGCGCTGCCGAGACACTTACCGCCGATTGTGTTCTGGTTAGCATCGGGCGCAGGCCCAACACCGAAGGGCTGGGCCTCGACAAGATCGGGCTTGAACTCAACGCGCGCGGGCAGATCGAGACAGATCACAGCTTCCGCACCAAGGTCGATGGCGTCTGGGCCGTGGGCGATGTCATTCCCGGCCCCATGCTGGCGCACAAGGCAGAGGACGAGGGCATTGCCGTGGCCGAGAACATCGCCGGACAGATCGGGATCGTGAACCATGCGGTGATCCCTTCGGTCGTCTATACCTGGCCTGAAATCGCGGGCGTCGGCCTCACCGAGGAGGCGGCGCGCGAAAAGGGCGAGATCAAGATCGGCAAGTTCCCGATGCTGGCCAACAGCCGCGCCAAGACCAATCGCGAGCCGGACGGCTTCGTCAAGGTGATCGCCGATGCCGCCACGGATCGCGTACTCGGCGTCTGGGCAATTGCCTCGGTCGCGGGAACCATGATCGCGCAGGCAGCACAGGCGATGGAATTCGGCGCCACCAGCGAGGACATCGCCTACACCTGCCACGCCCACCCGACGCATTCCGAAGCGATCAAGGAAGCGGCCATGGCGGTTCGCGGCAAGCCCATCCACATGTGACGCTTCGGATGCGGCGCGGTTCTGCTATGGCGCCACCATGGAGATGCTTCCGCCCGCCCTGCCCGCGATCCTGAGCCTGCTTGACGTGGTCGGCATCGCGGTCTTCGCGCTGTCCGGCGCGGCCTTGGCCGCACGGCTCAACCAGACCTTCGTCACGCTCGCCTTTTTTGCCCTGATTACCGGGGTGGGCGGCGGCTCGGTCCGCGACCTGCTGATCGGCGCACCTGTATTCTGGGTGCAGGAGCCATGGATCGCGCCGGTCTGCCTTGGTGTGGCGCTGCTCGCCTGGTTCACGCCGCATCGCTGGTGGGAAGCGCGCCTGTTCGAATGGGCGGACGCGGCAGGCCTCTCGGCCTATTCGGAGCTCGGTACGGTAAAAGCGCTGGGCTACGGCGTTCCGCCGGTCACGGCTGCCTTGATGGGGATCATCACCGGCTGCGTCGGCGGCATCATCCGCGACGTGCTGGCAGGCCAGCCCTCGATCCTGTTGCGGCCAGAGCTCTATGTCACCGCCACCGCCCTCGCTGCCGGCTTGGTCGTCGCGGGCGATTTCCTCGAACTGCCCGATGCGCCGGTATGGATCATCGCCGCCGCTTGCGGCTTCATCTTGCGCGGAGCCGCGATCCATTGGGCCCTGGGCATTCCGACCTATAAGCGCGGCAACACCGAGCCATCGTGACATGACCCTTCCCTCCTTCCACCTCGCCTTCCCGGTCCACGATCTGGATGCGGCTCGCGCCTTCTGGGGCGGGACGATGGGTTGTGCCGAGGGTCGCAGCGCCGCAGACTGGATCGATTTCGATTTCCACGGCCACCAGATCGTCGCGCACCGGGTTTCGGGGATGACCGCGCCGGATGCTGGCAGCAATCCGGTGGATGGGCACGACGTCCCAGTACCGCATTTCGGCCTCGTCTTGCCCATGGAGGAATGGCATGCGCTGGCCGGGCGGCTGCGCGAAGCCGGGGTTCGGTTCGTGATCGAGCCGCATGTGCGTTTTGCCGGGCAAGTGGGCGAGCAGGCGACGATGTTTTTCCGCGATCCCTCGGGCAATGCCATCGAGATCAAGGCGTTTGCCGACCCGGCGCAACTGTTCGCGAAAGATCCGAAAAAGTAACGACCGGGATCGCCGCACCGGCAGGGAACCTGCTGCCACATGCGGCGATCGACCGGTCGCGATGTTGCCGACTCACGGACCAGAGCGCGGCATCGTTTACCTCGCTACGTCAGCGCCCGGCCATCGACTGTAGCGCTGCGAATTCTTGCATCCGGCCCGGTCGTGCAGCTGAATGCGCGTCCGTCGCGCAGCCTGCCATCAACCCGCCAGCCATCCGATGCGCGATTGACGCCCTCGACCGTGTCGACCTGACGCTCGCCGCGTTCGACCTCGCGCCGTCGCTGCTGGCCGTCGCCGGAGTATCCGTGCCCGCCGGGGTGAAGTTCGACGGCGAGAATCTCGCCCCCGTGCTGCTCGGCAAAAGCGCCGCGTCGCGCAACACACCGATCTTCTGGCGGCGTCCGCCCGACCGCAAGATGGCCTACGGCGCGGGCCCGCTGCCCGACCTCTCCGTGCGTGAGGGCGATTGGAAGCTGCTTTGCGACTACGACGGCTCGAAGCCCGAACTCTACAACCTCGCCTCCGACCCCGGCGAAGCGGCCAACCTAGCCGCGAAGCAACCCGACGTGGTCGCGCGTCTCACCCAATCCGTTCTCGCGTGGAACGCGACGATGCCGCAGGACAACGGCGCGAAGCTCGGCGTGGAGGATTCCTCAACACCCAAGAAGGGCGATGGAAGCAAGAAGGCTCCGAAGAAAAAGGGGGGCGCAAAGTGATGCCGCTGCGCATAGGTCATCTTGCCTGGTTGGCATGGATCCTCGCGATGTCCGGTGCTGTGTCGGCGCAGGGTTCCGCACGGCCCAACGTCCTCTTCATCGCGGTGGATGATCTCAACGACTGGATCGGCTGTCTCGGCGGGCATCCGCAGACGAAGACGCCAAACTTCGACCGGCTCGCGGCGAGGGGAGTCCTGTTCAAGAACGCCTACTGTGCCGCCGCATCATGCAATCCCTCGCGCACGGCGATTTTCAGCGGTCTGCCGCCGCATCGTTCTGGGCTGTATCAGAACATGCAGAAGATGCGAGATGTGATGCCTGGGGCGGAGCTGCTGCCACGCTGGTTCTCCCGTCACGGCTACTGGTCCGCCGGCTCCGGCAAGCTGCTCCACTACATCATTGATCCGCCGAGCTGGGACGACTACTTTCCGGACAATACGCAGGACAATGTGATCCAGCCGCACATCCACCTGCACCTTGCGGGAGGGCGGCGGAAACTTTCCAAGCGGCAGATCGCCGGTGAGCATTTCGTAAAACACCACCCCGAGCGCGTAGATGTCG
>JAURNJ010000257.1 GCA_030830245.1 Novosphingobium sp.
CCCCTTGATGGACCCCCAGCGCCGAGCGTTCTACGAGTATCACGCCGCGCTGATGGAACCCTGGGACGGGCCGGCTGCGGTGGCGTTTACCGACGGCCGGCAGATCGGCGCCACGCTCGATCGCAACGGCCTCAGGCCAGCCCGTTTCTGCGTCACCGACGACGATCTTTGCGTGATGGCGTCCGAAAGCGGTGTGCTGCCGATCAAGGAAGACAACATCGTCCGGAAGTGGCGCCTCCAGCCGGGCAGGATGCTGCTGATCGATTTCGAGCAGGGTCGGATCATCGAAGACGAGGAGCTGAAGGCTCAACTCGCCGATGCGGAACCCTACGAAAAGTGGCTCGAACAGGCCCAGTACATGCTCAAGGACCTCGACGTGATCGAGCCCGAGCTGTCGGAACTGCCGGTCACAACCACGACATTGCTCGATCGCCAGCAGGCCTTCGGCTACACGCAGGAAGACCTCTCGCGCTTTCTTGAGCCGATGGCGTTGAAGGGCGACGATCCGGTTGGCTCGATGGGGACCGACACGCCGATTCCGGTGCTTTCGAGCAAGGCACGCCTGCTTTACGACTATTTCAAGCAGAATTTCGCGCAGGTCACCAACCCGCCGATCGACCCGATCCGCGAGGAACTGGTGATGAGCCTGGTCTCGATGATCGGGCCGCGCCCCAATCTCTTGGGGCATGAAGCGGGCGCACACCGCCGGCTCGAGGTGGAACAGCCGATCTTGACGGATCGCGAAGTTGCCAAGATTCGCTCGGTCGAAGCCGCGCTTGATGGCGCGTTCCGTACCGAAACGCTCGATACTACCTGGGACGCGGCGGAAGGGCCTGATGGCCTCGAAGGTGCACTCAAGGAAATGTGCCTTGCTGCGACCGAAGCCGTTCTGGCGGACAAGAACATCCTTATTCTTTCCGATCGCCAGCAGGGCCCGGAACGCATCCCGATGCCTGCCTTGCTTGCGACTGCAGCGGTGCACCACCATCTTGTCCGCCAGGGTCTCCGAATGCAGACCGGTCTTGTGGTTGAGACTGGCGAGGCCCGTGAAGTCCATCATTTCTGCGTGCTCGCGGGTTACGGTGCCGAAGCCATCAACCCCTATGTCGCGTTCGAGACGATCGAGGATCTGCGCGTCCGCAAGGAACTTCCCGTCACGACGGAAGAAGCGCAGAAGAACTATATCAAGGCCGTCGGCAAGGGTATCCGCAAGGTCATGTCCAAGATGGGCATTTCGACCTACCAGTCCTATTGCGGGGCACAGATATTCGACGCCGTCGGCCTGGCGAGCGAATTCGTCGAAAAATATTTCACCGGCACGGCCACCACCATCGAAGGCGTCGGCGTTGCCCAGGTCGCCGAAGAGACGGTGCGCCGTCACGCCGCGGCTTTTGGTGACAATCCGATATACCGCAAGATGCTCGATGTCGGTGGCATCTACGGCTCGCGCCTGCGCGGCGAGGAACACGCCTGGACGTCCACCAACATCGGCAATCTGCAGCATGCGGTGCGCGGCAACCTTCCGGAAAAGTACAGCGAATTCGCTCAGACGATCAACGATCAGTCGCAGCGCATGTTGACGATCCGCGGCCTGATGGAATTCCGCAAGGCGGACCAGCCGATTCCGCTCGAAGAGGTCGAACCGGCCAGCGAAATCGTCAAGCGCTTTGCCACCGGGGCGATGAGCTTCGGCTCGATCAGCCGTGAGGCACACACCACCCTGGCGATGGCGATGAACCGGATCGGCGGCAAGTCAAACACCGGTGAAGGCGGCGAAGAGGTCGACCGCTTCGTGCCGCTGCCCAACGGCGATTCGATGCGTTCGGCAATCAAGCAGGTCGCGTCCGGCCGCTTTGGCGTCACCACCGAATATCTCGTCAATGCCGACGACATCCAGATCAAGATGGCGCAGGGAGCGAAGCCGGGTGAAGGCGGTCAGCTGCCGGGCCACAAGGTCGACAAGACCATTGGCAAGGTCCGCCATTCGACGCCGGGTGTGGGTCTGATCAGCCCGCCGCCGCACCATGACATCTATTCGATCGAGGACCTCGCGCAGCTGATACACGACCTCAAGAACGTCAACCCGGCAGCGAGGATTTCGGTCAAGCTGGTTTCGGAAGTCGGCGTAGGTACGGTCGCCGCGGGCGTATCCAAGGCCAAGGCCGATCACGTCACGATCTCGGGCTATGAGGGCGGAACCGGCGCTTCGCCGTTGACTTCGCTGACTCATGCTGGAAGCCCGTGGGAGATCGGCCTTGCCGAAACCCAGCAGACGCTGCTGCGCAACAACCTGCGCTCCCGCATCGCCGTGCAGACCGACGGTGGCCTCAGGACCGGGCGCGATGTCGCCATTGCCGCCCTTCTCGGGGCCGACGAGTTCGGGTTTGCCACCGCCCCGCTGATCGCGGCAGGCTGCATCATGATGCGCAAGTGCCACCTCAACACCTGCCCGGTAGGCGTAGCCACACAGGACCCTGTGCTGCGCGCGCGCTTCACCGGCCAGCCCGAGCATGTCGTCAACTACTTCTTCTTCGTCGCCGAGGAACTGCGCCAGATCATGGCGGAACTGGGCTTCCGCACTGTCGGCGAGATGGTAGGCCGGGTGGACCGGCTCGACATGCGCAAGGCAATTGACCACTGGAAGGCCGCCGGCGTCGACCTGTCGCGCATCCTCTACCAGGAGCGGCAGGGTGACAGCCCGTCGCTCAACTGGACCGAGACGCAGGATCACGGCCTCGTCACGGCCCTCGACAATGAGCTCATCGCCGCCGCTGCGGACGCCATCGAGAACGGTGAACCCGTGCGGATCGAGGTCAAGGCCAGGAACGTCAACCGCACGGTCGGTGCCATGCTGTCGGGCGAAATTGCCCGCAAGTTCGGCCATGCCGGCCTCAAGGCGGACCAGCTGCGGGTGAACTTTACCGGCGTTGCCGGGCAGAGCTTCGGCGCCTGGGCCTCCCATGGCCTGACGCTGGACCTGGTGGGCGATGCCAATGACTATGTCGGCAAGGGCTTGTCGGGCGGGCGCATCATCGTGCGCCAGCCGGCCAGTGTGGACCGCGACCCGACCACCAACATCATCGTCGGCAACACCGTGCTTTATGGTGCGATCGCGGGCGAGGCCTACTTCAACGGCGTGGCCGGCGAGCGCTTCGCCGTGCGCAACTCGGGAGCCATCGCTGTGGTCGAAGGCACCGGTGACCACGGCTGCGAATACATGACCGGCGGTGTGGTCTGCGTGCTGGGCGCGACCGGTCGCAACTTCGCCGCGGGCATGAGCG
>JAURNJ010000258.1 GCA_030830245.1 Novosphingobium sp.
CTTGATCACCGGGGTCGCTTCCGGGTTGGTCGAGGGCGAGAGAGCACCGATCACGCCGACCGGCTTGGCGATCTTGACGATATTGCGCTCGGGCAGTTCCTCGATCACGCCGACCGACTTGTCGGGCAGGATGTCCATCAGCGCCGCGCGCGTCTTGCGGAAGATCTTGAGATACTTGCCGTCGTAGTTGCCCAGCTGGGTTTCTGCGACCGTATCGCGTGCGATCTGCTCGGCAACGTCCTCGCGCGCGACGGCATAGACCATGCCCCTGATCCACAGGTCCACCTGTTCCTGCGTGGCGTTCTCGATCTGCGCCTGCGCGGCGCGCGAACGCGCAACCAGCGCGGCGACTTCGTCCGCAACATCCAACTCGGCGGTCCGTTCAATCGTGGCCATTTCTTTTTCCTCAGCAATCCGGCGCGCCGCGCCCTGCACTCTCGCATGAGAGCAGACAAGCCCATATGTGAAACTCAGATAGGCGGAAATTGACCAATTCGCTAGCGCGGGGGCCATCGCGCACTACTCCACCTTGCAACCTCGCCTTCGCTGGTGCAGGCGGAGAGCCGAGACGCAGACAGGACGGAGATCGAAGCACAGTGAGCGAGACGACTATCGATCCGGCAGTCTTCCGGCAGGTGCTTGGCGCCTATCCCACGGGAGTGGCCGTCATCACTGCGATGGATGCCGAGGGCGCGCCCGCCGGGATGGTGGTCGGCACCTTCACTTCGGTGTCGCTCGATCCGCCGCTGGTCGGCTTCCTGCCTGACAAGTCCTCCACTAGCTGGCCAAAGATCGAGGCAGCCGGGCGCTTTTGCGTCAATGTGCTGGGCAGCGACCAGCAGCAACTATGCCGCCAGCTGGCTGGCAAGGGCGACAAGTTCGCGGGCGTGGAGCTGACGGTATCGGACCACGGTCTTCCGATCCTCGCCGATTGCCTCGCGGTAATCGAATGCACGATCCACTCGGTCACCGAGGCTGGCGACCACTGGTTCGTGCTAGGCAACGTCCTGCGGATGGAAGCTCCGCGCGAAGCCGACCCGATGCTGTTTCATCGCGGTCGCTACGGCGGATTTGCAGAGCTGGTTTAGGTTCCGGGACTTTTGATCCGGACGCCTAGTAATCCGATGGCGGCGCCACCGTCACCACCAGCCCGTCGAGCGCTTCGGCAAGCCTGATCTGGCAACCCAGACGGCTGTTATCGCGGCGGGTATCTTCCAGGATCTCCAGCATGTCTGCCTCGATCGCGTCGGGCGGGGGCAGGCGATCCTGCCATTCCGGGTCGACATAGACATGGCAGGTGCCGCAGGCCGCGCCGCCGCCGCAATTGCCGAGCACGCCTTCGACCCCATTCTGTTTGGACACTTCCATCAAGGTGATCCCGACAGTGGCGTCCTCGATAGTCCGCGGCTCGCCCGCAGCATCGGTAATGGTGATCGAGATCGTCGACATAGTGTTCCCTTTTGCGAACTTTTATTCACACAGAGAGACTCTAACGCGTCGGCCCAACGGCGGCAGCAAAAAAATCGTGCCGCAGGCTTGCCACGGCCTGTTTTGCCTGCCTTGTGGCCACAACAATCGACGTCTGCTGGGAGAGAGGCGCAATGAAACTAGGATTCGCACTGCCGCACATGATGAACCTGAAAGCGCTCACGCAGCCGTGGGAGCTGGCTATCGATGGCGTCCAGCAGACTGCGCTGATCAAGTGGGCCGAAGGGCTCGGCTATGAAATGGTGCAGGTGCCAGAGCATCACGTTATCCCCAACGAGCATGTCGAGCTCTCGGGCGGCTTTTATTTCAACGCCTTGACCGCCATGGCGCATCTGGCTGGCGCGACCGAGAAGATGCGGGTCAATTCCTGCATCCAGCTTTTGCCGCTGCAAAATCCCATCGTCACCGCCAAGGCCATCTCCACGATGGACTGGCTTTCCGGCGGGCGCGTGACGATCAACTTCGGCGTTGGCTGGCTGAAGGAAGAGTTCGACATCCTGGGCGTCGATTTCCACAAGCGTGGCGCGATCTCCGAGGAATATGTCCGCGCGATGATCGAGCTGTGGACCAGCGACAATCCGGAATTCGAAGGCAAATACGTCTCGTTCAAGGACATCGCCTTCGAGCCCACGCCGGTGCAGAAGGGCGGCATCCCGATCTGGTTCGGCGGCGATGCCGATGCCGCGCTCAAGCGCGCGGGCCGCTATGGCTCGGGCTGGATGCCTTTCCTCACCCCGCCCGACAAGATCGCCGAGCGGCTCGACTTCATCCGCTCGCAGCCCGACTATGGCGGCAAGCTCAACGACGTATCCTATTCGCTGAGCACCGGCGCGATTGGCGAGGGCCATGTCGTGGTCGAAAGCGATCTGGCCAAGGGCGGCAAACCCAAGCAGCAGGTCATCGACGAGCTTGGCTGGCTGGCAAGCCTTGGCGTGACCTGGAGCGGGGTTTCCTCGCCGCCGCTGGACTCCCTGCAAGGCTGGAAGGATCACATCCAGTATGTCGCCGAGGAGATCATGCCGGCGGTGAGGGATCTGTGATTGCAGCAACGCAGGCGCGATCAATGCTGCTTCCGGGCCGCGCCGCCCTTGAGCGGGCCGGTCGCGCCAGTAGGACACCAACACACACAGTAGTGGAAAGACTATCATGACCGAACCAGCCCGCATGCGGCCCAAGCTCGACGAATTTAACCGTCCCTACTGGACGGCGGGAGCAGAGGGCGCGCTCAAGCTGCAGCAGTGCAATTCGTGCAGCAGCTTCAACCATCCGGCGCTGCCGGTCTGCCGCAAGTGCCAGTCGGAAGACCTTGGTTACGCGGCGCTTCCCGGCACCGGCGCGATCGATACCTTCACGATCAACCACCAGTCCTGGTATCCGGGCGTGGCTACGCCCTATGTCATCGCTCGCGTGCGGCCCGATGGCGCGCCCGGCGTGATCATCACCACGAATATCGTCAATTGCGACGTCGATGCGGTGCGGCCGGAAGACAAGGTCCGCGTCCTGTTCGACGAGCAGGACGGCATCTGGTTCCCCCTGTTCGAGAAAGTGAGCTGATCATGGCCAAGGAAGCCTATATTACCGGGGTCGGCCAATCCGAAGTTGGCGTGCGCCTCACGCGCCACCCGCTCCTGCTCACCATCGATGCTGTCAAGGAAGCGCTCGCCGACGCGGGGCTGACCGTGGACCAGATCGACGGCGTCTCCACCTATCCCGGCAAGATGTCGGGCCAGCCGGGCTTTTCGCCCGTCGGGTCGGAGGAGCTGGCCGACGCGCTCGGCATCAAGTCCAAGTGGCATACCGGTGGCGGCGAACTGCCCGCCCAGCTTGCAGCGATCGGCAATGCGGCGATGGCCGTGAAGCAGGGCCTTGCCCGCCACATCGTCTGCTTCCGCACGGTTTACGAGGCGGCGGCGCAGGCGCGGCCCGACGAGTATCCGCCCTC
>JAURNJ010000259.1 GCA_030830245.1 Novosphingobium sp.
ACCTGTTCAGCGTCAACCATACCGTCAAGGAAACCACCGAGTACCTGCTGAAGCGCGGTTTCCTGCTGATCGCGATCGAGATCCTGTTTCTTTCCCCGCTATACTGGGGGATCGTGCCGCAGCCGACCATCTGGCTTCAGGTGATCTGGTGCATCGGCCTGTGCATGATCATTCTTGCAGCGCTGATGCGCTTGCCACGCCCTGCATTGATCGCCCTGGGGCTGGTGCTGGTGTGTTTTCACAACCTGCTCGATCCGATCCGGCTGACCAAGGACGACGCGCTGTTTCCGCTGTGGGCCATACTCCACCAACGCGACGTGTTCGACCTTCCCTTCGGCATGGTGGCCAAGACGACTTACCCGATCTTGCCATGGAGCGGCGTCATTTCGCTCGGTTTTATCATCGGACCCTGGTTCCGCCCCGAAACTGCGCCCGAAACGCGGCAGCGAAACCTGCTGCTGCTCGGCCTCGGCATGATCGCCGCATTCGTGATCCTGCGCCTTATCAACGGCTACGGCGACAAGCCCTGGGTCGTTGTCGATGGCGACGCCGTGCGCACCCTCATCAGCTTCATCTCGATGACCAAATACCCGCCCTCGCTGCTGTTCCTGCTGCCGACGCTCGGAGGAGGGGCGCTGCTGCTCGTCCTGTTCGAGAAGATGAATTCGTCCCGCCTCATTGCCGCGCTAGCGGTTTTCGGAGGCGCGCCGATGTTCTTCTATCTGCTCCACCTCTCGGTCCTGCGCATTCTCTACCACAGTGCGCTGGCGATCTTCGGGCCGAACGAGGCAGGCTACTACATGTTCGACAACTACGACTGGGTGCTGGTCTGGTACGTCGCAATGATCGTGCCGCTATACCTGCCGACCGCCTGGTACGCGCGCCTCAAGCGTCGACGCCGCGATATCACCTGGCTCAAGTATTTCTGACGAAATGGAGAATTCCGTGACCACTGCAATCGACTGCCCGACCTTCGTAGACCTGCGCGCACTCGCGCAATCCGCACCTGCCGGCGGCAGCGATCCGTTCGGAACGGGTGCCCTGAAACTGCCCCTGAGGGTCGGGCCATGCACGGTCATGGTGATTTCCCTGCCGGCCGGAAGTGGCGAATGCCAAGGGCTCGATACCGATACCTGGGTGCTGGCGGAGCATGGCATGGTGAGCCTTGCGGGCCCGAACGGCGATGTCGAACTGCGCCAGGGCCAGAGCGCCGTCATCGCTCGGGGCACACAATTTTCGTGGCGTGCCGATGCGGGCGCAAAGTTGATTGCCATGGCCTATCCGGATGGACCTGCTGGAGAGGTGGGCATCACCTACATCGACAACGCTGCCTCCCTGTCGCCTTCGAATCCGCCTGCGCCCGAAGTGCTGCTTGGCGAAACACCCTCTTGCCGGTCGAACAATCACTTCACCTCGCAGGATGGCCTGTTCTGCGCCGGCGTCTGGGATTCAACGCCCTATCAGCGTGTCGCGATCCACTTCCGCAAGACCGAATTGATGCACCTTCTGGGCGGCGAGGTGACGTTCACCGACGGCGCGGGGCGAACGGCTACCTTCCGGGCGGGCGATACCTTGATCATCGAGCAAGGCGCGGATTGCAGCTGGGATAGCCAGGTGCATGTCGCGAAGATCTATTCGCAGTTCACCCCAGCCGCTTGATTTCTCAGCATCGGAAAGGAGCTGGACGTCGGTCGGACGGCGGCCCTATTGCGCTGTGCGTGCTCAGAGGAAGCCGATTTCCAATGGTGATCCATCGACCAGCCGCGAAAGACGGTAGGGGGCGGGATCGACGCAGGGCGCTTCATCGCGCAGCAATTGCGATGCCAGCAAGCCTATGCCCGGCCCCATGCCGAAACCGTGGCCCGAACAGCCTGCGGCAAGGACAAGGCCATCGACCTGATCGACCTTCGAGATAACCGGGACAGCGTCGGGCGAGCAATCGACTAGCGCGCCCCACACGTTGTCGACCTCGATACCGGCCAGCTGGGGGAAGGTGCCGCGCACTGCGTCGAGCACCCGGCGCACAAGCCACTGCTGCGGCGCGGGATCGAGTACCCGGTTTTGTGTGAAAATCCGCTCGTCGTTGGTCATCAGCGCGGGCAGCGATTCCGGCCCCGATACAAACGAGCGTCCCACTGCCAGCCGGACGTTTTTGAGGCGGCGCCTGAATTGGGGCAGAAACTCCCGGACATAGCTCAATCCCTGCGGTGTTATGTCGATCGTCGCCTTGCCGCTGATCGCCAGAGTGTAACTGCCGTCCAGTCGGCGCGTCATCGCGAAATCCGGCGAGTAGAGGCAATCGCCGACATTCACCGTCGGTCTTGTCCGCAAGGCCGTCTGCCTGACGCCGGCTTGAGGAAAGCTTATCCCGTGGGGGCGCAAAAAGCGCGATGCCCAAGCTCCCGCTGAACATAGGACAGCATTCGCCTTGATCAGCCCTTTTTCGGTGTGCACGCCGACAACGCGTCCGTTCGCAATGTCCAGGCCAAAGGCGGCGCATCCCTGATGAATTGTCGCTCCATAGGCCCGCGCACCTTCGGCAAGCGCGGGCGCGGCAAGTGCCGGTTCAGCCTTGCCATCGTTGGGAGAGTAGACTCCGCCAATCCATCTGCGCCGGGTCTCGGGAATGCGTTCGGCGATCTCGCTGGCGCTCAGCATGCGCGTATCGACGCCATTCTCCAGTCCGAATGGTTGCCAGTCCGCCCACTGGGCCAGGACCGCCTCGTCATGTGTCGCGTAAAACAGGCCGCAGCGGCGAAAGCCGAGGTCGCGGCCAAGCTCGCTCGCGAAGCCATCCCACAATTGCATCGCGACCGAGGATAGCGGCAATTCGCGGGCATCGCGGTTCTGCTGGCGGCACCAGCCCCAGGTGCGGCTGGATTGCTCGCAAGCAACGTGCCCCTTTTCGATCCGGGCAACGGACACGCCTTGCTTCGCCAGAAAATAGGCTGCCGAGACCCCCACAATGCCGCCGCCCACAATGACGACATCGGCCGAGGCAGGCAGGATCTCGTCGCTGGCAATACGTTCCAAAACAGGTGACATCAGCTTAACTACTCGCTTTCCGCAATCGCCGCGTCATTGCGCAGGTGGCACAGGATGCGCTGGCTTCCGGCAATCACCTGCGGCGGCGGCAATGTGTCGCATTGGCCGCCAACGGCGACGGGGCAACGCGGCACGAACGCACAAAGGGACTTGTCCCGGACCGTATCGGCCAAGGCCGCGACACGCTGCGCGCCGCGCGACGCCAGCCAGCGCGGATCGAGGTCGGGCACCGAATCGATCAGCAATTCGGTATAGGGATGATGGCTGGGAGCCGAGAAAGCGGCTTTCGAACAGGTTTCAACCGCCCGACCGGAATAGAGCACGAGCATCTCATCGCAGAATGCCCGCACGGTCGAGACATCGTGGCTGATGAACACCGTGGCGATGCCCAACTGGCGCCTCAGTCCGTCGATTAGGTCGAGGATCGCCGCCCCGACAACGGTGTCCAGCGCAGAGGTCACTTCGTCGCACAGCAAAACCGCAGGTTCTGCGGCAAGCGCACGGGCCAGGTTCACCCGCTGCTTTTGCCCGCCGGACAGGTCGGCCGTCCGGCGTTCGGCGAGAGCAGGCTGGAGCTGGATAATCTCGAGCAATTCGCTGACCCGCGCATCCGCAGCGCTGCCCCGGATGCCGTGATAGAAGGCAAGCGGGCGGGCGATGGCCTCCCGCACGGTCTGCACCGGGTTGAGCGCGGTATCCGCGTTCTGGAATACGAGCTGGACCTGTCGCAGTTGCTCCTTGCTGCGTCCGCCGATTTCCGGCGCCAGGGTTTCGCCATTGAGCTGGATCGACCCCGCCGAAGCGGGCAGCAGGCCGGCTATGACTCTCGCCAGCGTCGATTTTCCCGAGCCGGATTCACCGATGATGCCAAGCGCGGAACCCTTGCCAAGGCAAAGTGAAACGTCGGAGAGAACCGGTATTGCCGCCATGCCTTCGCGAACCCGACCATAGCCCGCATGAACGCCTTCGACGACAAGCACATTTGCGGCTTGCTCCTGACCGGCGGCGCGTTCCAGCGGCCTGGCAGCGGCAAGCAGC
>JAURNJ010000260.1 GCA_030830245.1 Novosphingobium sp.
AGGGGCAGGGACTGGATCACTCCAGCCAGTCCGGCACTTTTTCGGCAGCGAGAATCGCAGCAGGCTCGATCCGCTCGGCAACCACGGCCCAGCGATCGCCATCGACCATGACTTCGGGCACGAAGCCACGCGAATTGTAGGAACTGGCCATGGTTGCGCCATAGGCTCCGGCGGTGCGGAAGATGGCGAGATCGCCTGCCTCCAGCGCGTCGATGTCGCGGCCCATGGCGAATGTGTCGCCAGTCTCGCAGATCGGGCCGACCACGTTGGCCGTCATCCGTTCGCCCGACGGGGCGACCGCAACGAAATCGTGCCATGCGCCATAGAGGGCGGGCCGAGCCAGATCGTTCATCGCCGCATCGACGATCACGAACGGATCGCCATTGCCGCCGCGCTTCACCCGAACCACGCGGGTGAGCAGGACACCCGCATTGCCGGAGATCACGCGGCCCGGCTCGAAGATCAGGCGAACGTCCCACCCTTTGGTCACGCGCGCGACCATCGCACCGTAGTCGGCGGGGCTCGGCATGATCTCGCCAGCCTTGTAGGGCACGCCGAGGCCGCCGCCCAGATCGGCATGGCTTATGGCGTGTCCTGCACCGCGCAGCCCGGCAATCAGCGTGCCGAGTTTGGCAAAGGCCGTTTCCATCGGCGCAAGATCGGAAAGCTGGCTGCCTATGTGGACCGCGACCCCGCGCAGGTTAAGTCCCGGCTTGTTGGCAAGGTTCGCGAATATCTCGCCCGCGCGGTGGATCGGCACGCCGAATTTATTCTCGGCCTTTCCGGTGGAAATCTTCTCGTGCGTTCCGGCATCGACATCGGGATTGACCCGCAGCGAGGCATTGGCGCGCTTGCCCATGCTTTCGGCCACGGCGGCAAGCTCGAAACCCTCTTCCTCGCTCTCGATGTTGAACTGGCCAATGCCCGCCGCGACGCCGTCCGCCATCTCGCGCGCGGTCTTGCCAACGCCGGAGAAAACGATGTCTTCGGCGGCAATCCCGGCCATCAGGGCGCGCTGCATTTCTCCACCCGAAACCACATCCGCGCCGAATCCCTGCTGCCGGAGCACGCGGACGACCGCGAGGTTCGGGTTCGACTTGAGGGCATAGGCGATCAGCGGATTGTCGAGCGCGCCGAGCGCCTGCTTGAACACCTGCGCATGGCGTTCCAGCGTAGCCCGCGAATAGACATAGACCGGGGTGCCGACAGCGTCGGCAATCAGGCTCAACGCAACCTGTTCGGCATGCAGCACGCCGTCTTGAAGGGTAAAGTGGTCCATCTCTATTCCTTGGACGGCAGGTCGAAGGCGTCGTTCGCGCGTTCTTCCGATCGACGCCGCAGCTCAACATTGCGCTCGGGCGCAGCCTGCACCGGCGGCACCAGCAGGGCATCGGCGGCCAATGGTTCCTCACGGCCATAGGGCGCAACCGGCAGGTTCTGCCCTTGCCGCGGTTCAAGCCCGGCACGGTTGCCGCAGGCCGAAAGCGTGGCAGAGGCACCAAGCAGGAGGATCACCTGGCGGATCATCCGTCCATCCCCAGCGCCTTGCGCGCCTCTGCCACGCGTGCGCGCACCTGCGCGGGTGCAGTGCCGCCGTGGCTCGAGCGCGCCGCAACCGATGCCTCGACCGAAAGCGCCGTGAATACCCGCTCGTCGATCCGGGTATCGATGGCCTTCAGGTCGGCAAGCGGCAAGGCATCGAGCGCCACACCGCGCTGTTCGGCAAGCTTGACCGCGCTTCCGGTGATGTGGTGCGCCTCGCGAAACGGAATGTCGGCCTCGCGCACCAGCCAATCGGCAAGGTCGGTCGCGGTGGCATAGCCGAGTTCGGCGGCCTGCCGCATCCGGTCGGTGCGGAACTGGCAATCGGCAACCATTCCCGTCATCGCCGCGATCGACAGCCCGAGCAGTCCCGCCGCCTCGAACACGGGAGGCTTGTCGTCCTGCATGTCCTTCGAATAGGCGAGCGGCAGGCCCTTCATCGTCACCATCAGCGCGGTCAGGCAACCGACGATGCGTCCCGCATGGCCCCGAACGAGTTCGGCTGCGTCCGGGTTCTTTTTCTGCGGCATGATCGAGCTGCCGGTCGACAGGGCATCGGGCAGGCGCACGAAGCCGAACGGCTGGCTTGCCCAGATGATCATTTCCTCGGCCAGCCGCGAGAGATGCAGCGCGCATTGCGCCGCTGCCGACAGGTAATCGAGCGCGAAATCACGGTCGGACACCGCATCGAGGCTGTTCGCGGTCGGCCTGTCGAAGCCGAGCGCCTGTGCGGTCATATCTCGGTCGATGGGAAATCCGGTTCCTGCCAGCGCCGCCGAACCCAGCGGGCACTGGTTCATCCGCGCCCGCGCATCGGCAAAGCGCGAACGGTCCCGCGCGACCATCTCGTAATAGGCCATGAGGTAATGGCCCAGCGTGACCGGCTGCGCGGTCTGCATGTGGGTGAAGCCGGGCATGATCGAGTCGGCATGTTCTCCGGCACGCGTGACCAACGCGCGCTGGAGCGCTTCAAGCCCGGCATCGGCCTGATCCATGGCATCGCGCACCCACAGACGGAAATCGGTCGCCACCTGATCGTTCCGCGAGCGCGCGGTATGCAGCCTGCCTGCCGGTGCGCCGATCAGCTCGGCAAGGCGACTCTCGGTGGTCATGTGGATGTCTTCGAGGTCCCAGTTCTCGGGAACGCCGTTAGTCTCGTATTCGGCTGCGACCCGGTCCAGCCCCTCGGAAATCGCCCGCGCATCCTGTGCCGAGACGATCCCTTGCTTGCCAAGCATCGCCACATGCGCCTTCGACGCGGCAATGTCCTGGCGCCACAGCGCCTTGTCGAAGGGGATCGAGGCATTTATCTCGCGCATGATGGCTGACGGTCCGCCTTCGAACCGCC
>JAURNJ010000261.1 GCA_030830245.1 Novosphingobium sp.
GCCAGTGGTGGTAGGGGCAGCGCAGGTCGTTGCCGACAACGTCGCTGTTGACGCCAAGATGCGCGCCGAGATGCGGGCAGAATGGATCGACCGCGCGCAGGCCGCCGTCACCGCCGCGCCACAGCACGAATTCGGTGCCGAAATAGCGCATGGTGCGGATGTCGCTGTTCTGGATCTCGTTGGACAGCGCCACCGCGAACCATCCGAACGGGACCGGCAATTGGTCGTACCCGCGCTCAAGCGTGGTCATCGTCGTCATCGTATTTCTCTCTCTAGCCTGTATGCATTCTAACATGGCCGCGCCCGCACGGCCAAGGCCTTCACCGACCCGAGGGGATTTCGCGGAACGGCACGCCCTTGTCCACCCGCACATCGGCAGGCAGGCCAAGCACGCGCTCGGCGATGATGTTCTTCTGGATCTCGTCTGTGCCGCCACCGATCCTGAGGCCGCAGGACCACAGGAAGCGTTGCTGATAGGCCCCGGCGCGCGGCGAGAGCGTCGAATCCTGCACCAGCCCGAACTGGTCGAGCATGTCGAGCGCTTCGGACATCATCGTCTGTGTGCCCCCGCTCCACAGCAGCTTGGCCGCCGAGCCTTCCGGGCCGGGCGATTGCCCGCGCGAAATCGCGGTGAGGATGCGGAACCCGATCAGGCGCCGTGCTTCGAGGTCGACATAAAGGTCGGCGATCAGGTCGCGGAATGCCCGGTCGTCCATCACCGTGCCCTCGTCGGTCTCGATGCTGGCGGCAAGGTCCATCATGTCGGACCAGGTAAGGCCGTTCGACTGTCCGATGGCTGCGCGTTCGTTCATCAAGGTGGCTAGCACCACGCTCCAGCCGTCATTTACGTTGCCGACACGCTGCTCGTCCGGAATGCAAACATCGTCGAAGAACACCTCGTTCAATTCAGAATCGCCACCCATGGTCTTGATCGGGCGCACTTCGAGGCCGGGTGTATCCATCTTCAGCCAGAACGCGGTCAGACCCTTGTGCTTGGGCTGATCGGGATCGGTGCGCGTAATGAGCAGGCCATAATCGGCATGCGCCGCGCCCGAATTCCACACCTTCTGCCCGTTGATGACCCATTCGTCGCCCTGCTTGACTGCTGCTGTGCGAATGCCGGCACTGTCCGACCCGCTCGAAGGCTCGGAAAAGAGCTGGCACCAGATTTCCTCTCCACGCACCGCGCGAGGCACGCGCTCCGCAAATTTCGCGTCGTCGTTGAATTGGTAAATCGCCGGGATCAGCATCTTCAGCCCGGTGATGTAATAAGGATCGTGGATTTCCGCGTTCGTTTCCTCCTGCGAGAAAATCACATCCTCTATCTGGGTACCGCCTGCACCTCCGCGCTCCTTGGGCCAGGTAATGCAGGCATAGCCGCCTGCTGCCTTGGTTGCCTGCCACTGGCGCATCGCGTTCTTGTGGCCCTCGGTCCAGACCAACCGCTCTTCGGGCGGCAGGGCGGTGAGGTCGGGCTTGTTCGCCGCAATCCATTCGCGCACCTTGGCGCGATAGCTGGCTTCAGCCGGTGTATCGTCGAAGTTCATGCCGCTTGCCTTTCCGCTTGGCTGGCTGCCCGTTGCGCTTCGAGCAGGTCGGTCAGCTTGCGCTTCCAAACCTTGGCCGAGCCGAGCGCGAGGCCGAGGTGGCGCGCGCGGCGATAGTGCAGGTGGCAGTCGTATTCCCAGGTGAAACCCACGCCGCCGTGGGTCTGGATGTTTTCCTTGGCAGCCTGCCAATAGGCATTGCATCCGGCAATGCGGGCAGCGGCAGCCGCGACGGGCAGTTCCTCTGCATTGGTCGAGAGCGCCCAGGCTCCGTAATAGGCGCTGGCGCGTGCCACTTCGTTGCGGATGAAAACATCGGCCAGCTTGTGCTTGATCGCCTGATAGGAACCGATGGGCCGGCCGAAGGCGTAGCGTTCGAGGGCATAGTCACGCGCCATTTCCAAAGCGCGGTCGGCTCCGCCAAGCTGCTCGAAGCTCATGAGAACGGCAGAGCGACTGTGGATGCGGGCAAGCGCGGCAATGCCGTCACCGCCCTCGCCCAGCACTTGAGCGGGCGCATTGTCGAACACGATGGTCGCTGCGCCGCGCGTCGGATCGACCGTCTGCACCATCTGGCGCGAGACGCCAGGCCCGGAAAGATCGGTCAGCGCCAGCACCGGGCCGTCACTGCCCATGGCCAGCACAATCGCCTTGCCCGCTGCCATGCCATCGGCGACCGGCAGCTTGGTTCCCGTGAGGGTGCCATTGGCATAGCGCGTGGTCATCCGCTTGGCGCTGACAGTGCCGGGGCCTTCGGATACGGCAATCGTGCCGATGGCTTCGCCGCTGGCAATTGCAGGGAGCAACTCCTGCTTCTGCTCCTCGCTGCCTTCGGCCAGCAGCGCCTCGGCATATTGATAGATGCTCGACGCAAAAGGAACCGGCGCGAGGCTGCGGCCCAGTTCTTCGGCAAGGCCGCACAATTCGACATAGCCGATCTCGTGCCCGCCATAGGCCTCAGGGATGGCGGCGCCGCACCAGCCTTGTTCGGCGATGCGGCTCCACAATGCCTCGTCATGGCCACGCTCGGGATTGTCGAGCACGCCGCGCACCACCGGAATGGGCGACGCATCGGCAAGGAAACGCCGCGCCTCGTCCTTCAGCGCCTTCTGTTCGTCGGTATAGTCAAAATCCAAGGTCGGTCCCTTTCGACAAATTTGTTCAGCTGCGCCGCTGCCAGATCGCGCTGTCGTCCCACCAGGGGAAGAAATCGGGCATGTCGGCCGGTACACGCATCGGAAAATCCGGCGCGCGTTTTTCGAAGAACGATTTGACACCTTCGCCTGAATCCGGCCCGCGCGAGCGGTGCCACGCGCCCCAGCTTTCAACCTTGTGCGCCTTGAGCGGATGGTCGAGCCCCAGCCCGCGCCACATCATGTGCCGCAGCAGCGTAACCGAAACCGGCGCGCTGTTCTGTGCAATTTCCATCGCCAGCGCCTTCGCCGCAGGCATCAGTTCATCGGCGGGGTAGACCGCGTTGACCAGCCCTGCTTCCCTTGCTTCGTCCATGCCGACGCGCCTGCCGGTATAGCACCATTCCAGTGCTTTCGAGACGCCGACCAGGCGAGGCAGGAACCAGGTAGAAGCGCATTCGGGCAGCATGCCGCGCCGGGCAAACAGGAAATTGAAGTGCGCGGTTTCGCTGGCTAGCCGGATGTCCATGGTGAGCGGCAGCGACGCGCCCAGCCCGGCGCAAGGGCCGTTGATCGCGGCGATCACAGGCTTGTCCAAGGTGAAGAACCGTTCGACGAAAATGCCCGACCCCTCGATCACCTCGGGATGTTCGTAGTCGATCGTGCCATCGGGCCGGATCGCGGCATCGGTGCGCGATTCCTGAAAGCTGCCGGTGCCGCGCGAAATGTCCGCGCCCGAACAGAACCCGCGGCCTTCTCCCGTGATGATGATCGCGCGCACATCGGAATCGTCGTTGGCGCGGTTCGCCGCATCGAGCAGTTCGCGGGTCATCCCGCCGCCCATGGCGTTGAGCACTTCGGGCCGGTTCAGGGTAATGGTCGCGACCGGACCATCCAGCTCGAAGCGGATTGTCTCGTAACTCACGTCAGACCCCGGTGCGCCTTGCCGAGGCCCGCAGCATGTCCATAACTTCTGCGGCAGCCACACCGTCGTCGAAATTGGGGGCGATCTGCGTGCCGCTGTCCATGGCATCGGTGACTTTCTGCACCCATGTGGAAAGCGCACCCATGAAGCCGCCAGCGGGACCGGTAACCTCGATGTTCTCTGGCTCCTGCTTGCGGCGCAGGATCGAAAGGCGCGTGTCGTCGGCAATCGAAATTGCGCCCGTCGATCCGATCAGGGTGAAGGTGGTCGGCAAGGGCATGCATGTGGCAAAAGAGCTGTCGACGCTTGCGGTGCCGCCGCCCGAGAGTTCCAGCCACATCGAGAAGGCATCCTCGGCAGTGGACTTGACCTCGCCCCCCTCCCCATCGGGTCGCATTCCAACTTCGGTGCGCAGCAGGGCATTGCCAGCAACGATCTCATCTCCGAACAGGAAGCGCAGCGCATCAATGTCGTGCGAGCCCGACGCACCGAGCCAGCCGCCGCCAAGCGAGGCATCATTGAGCCAGCCGTGATCGCGCACGCGCAGGCCATTGCTGAACTTGGTCCACGAAACATGGACCAGATCGCCGATCGCGCCCTCGCGGATCAGGATGCGTGCCTTGTCCCATGAAGGAAAACAGCGCATCTCGAAGTTGAGGAAATGCAGCACGCCTGCAGCTTTTGCCGCGTCGCGCATTTCCCTTGCCTCGACCGCGTTGACGCCAAAGGGCTTGTCGCATAGCACGGGTTTGCCATTGGCCAGTGCGGCCATGACATGGTCCTTGTGCTGGAACGGCGGAGAGTGGACCGCGATCAGGTCCACATCGCCCGCGCATGCCGCCTCGACCGCCGCCATGTCGCGCGAGGGCACGACCTCGACCTGCCAGCCGCAGGCCTCGAACGCCGGCTTCATCGCGCTCGCGCCGAAGCCCCTGCCGATAATTGCCACCTTCATCGTGCGTCTCCCCTCAATTGCTTCAGCAGCATGCCACGATCGACCTTGCCCGATGCCGTACGCGGCAGCGCCTCGTTCCGGAACTCGACCACACGCGGCACCTTGTAGATGGCGAGGTGCTCCTTGGCGTGCGCCTTGATCGCCTCCGCGTCTACGTCAGCATCCGGATCGACCACGCAATCGACCGCGACGATTTCGCCAAGCCGGCTGTCAGGAA
>JAURNJ010000262.1 GCA_030830245.1 Novosphingobium sp.
GACTGGCGGCAGGCCGCACGGCGCAAGCTGCCCGGCCTCGCTTGGGGCTATGTCGATGGCGGAGCGGATGATCTCGTCACGAAGCAAGCCTGCGAGGCCGGGTTCGCCCGCTGGCGGCTGCGCCAACGCGCGCTGACGGGAACCATCGCGCCCGATCTTTCCGCCAGGATCGGCAATACGGAAATCTCGCTGCCTGTCGCCCTGTGCCCTGTCGGAGCGACCGGGCTTGCCCACTGGACCGGCGAGCCTGCCGCCGCCCGCGCGGCCGAGGCTTGCGGCACCCGCCTGATGCTGAGCACGGCGGCCAGCTATCGCGTGGAGGAAGTGGCCGAGGCGACCCAGGAAAACCACTTCTTCCAGCTCTACCCTGTCGGGCGGCGCGAACGCATCGCCGCCCTGCTCGACCGTGTCCGGGACGCCGGTTACGCCGCCCTGTTCGTCACCATCGACGTGCAGACTGTCGGCAACCGCGAGAGCGAGGCGCGCTGGCAGTTCACCCTGCCCTGGACCGTCACGCCGAGCCGCGGGCTGCACATGGCCCGGCACTGGCGCTGGGTCTACAATGCCCTGAAGCACCGTCGGCTTGCATCGGCGCATCATGCCGACGAGGCGAAGCTGCGTGCGCAGCAGGAAGGTGGCACGGCTCCCACTGGCAAGCTGACAGCCGCGCTTGCCGAAGCCGAAATGTCGCAGCGGCACATGGCGCGGATCATGATCCAGTCGGACATGACCTGGGAGGACCTTGCCTGGATACGCGACCACTGGAAGGGGCCACTTTACGTCAAGGGCATTCTCGATGCCGACGATGCGGCAAAGGCAGTGGACGAGATCGGCTGCGAAGGCGTGGTCGTTTCCAATCACGGCGGCAGGCAGCTCGACCGTTCGCCCGCCTCGATCGAGGCGCTGCCCGCCATTGCCGAGCGCATCGGCAATCGCGGCGAGGTTTTTCTCGATGGCGGGGTGCGGCGCGGCAGCGATGTCATCACCGCTCTGGCCTTGGGCGCAAAAGCAGTGTTTATTGGCAGGCCATACGTCTATGGTCTGGCTGCAGCAGGCGAGCAGGGCGTGCGCGATGTGATCGAACTGTTGCGTTCGGAAATTGCCCGCGACCTGATCCTGATGGGTTGTCCTGCGTCAAACATGCTGGACCGGACATGGGTTATTCCCGCTCCATGAGTTAGAGTCTGAACCCTGCGAGAGGAACTGAGATGGACCGCGATTACACCTATTTCACCGCCGGCATCCGCCAGGCGCAGCCGACTAGCAGCAACCTGCTTTCAACTTCGAAATACCTCAACCACGCCGGTCTGCGCGACTGGCTGGTAACACATTTCCTGCGCCGCAACGGGCCGGACATTCCGATACCGTCCGATCCGGTCATGGGTCTCAACCAGGCGATGGACGACCTGCGCGACGAAAAGGAGATGACCCGCCTGATCGACATTGAGAAGGAAAAGAACCCCAAGGTCCGCAAGTGGCTCGACGAAGAGCGGCATTACATGGGCCTGACCATGGAGGACTTCGCGAAGTTCGAGCCGGAGACCTTTGGCGGCATCTATTACCGCCACCTTGCCGATAACGGCTATGCGCTGAATCTGGGCTGGGGGTACGAGGTGCCCAAGGACGACCTTACCTATATCCGCATCCGCTCGGGCCAGATCCACGATTTCGAGCATCTGATGACCGGTGGCCAGTTCAACTCGCTGGGCGAACTGATGCCCTACTATTTCCGCCTGTCGAACCCGTTCTCGCACTTTTCGCCCGAACTCGCGGCGGGCATCTCGCAGATGTTCATCTTCGGCGGCACGCGCCTCGTCATGCGGGCTTTCCTTCACTACCCGCAGGTCTGGCCGACCGTTCTGAACCTGATGACGCAGGCGATGCTCGTCGGCAAGACCTCCGAGAGCACGCACATGATGAACTATGAATCGGTGCTGCACCTGCCGATCACCGAGGCGCGAGAAGCGCTTGGCTTCCGCAATGTCATCGACATGGACACCCGCGAAATGGACCTGATCTACACCGAGCAGGTCCTGCCGGATGAGCTAGCGCAGGCTGCCGAGTAACCCTTCGATGCAGCGCGACTATTCCTATTTCACCAGCGGTATCCGCCCGGCGGAACCGACCAGCAGCGCGCTGCTCTCGACCTCGAAATACCTCAATCACGCGGGCCTGCGCGATTGGCTCGCGACCCATTTCCTGCGCCGCAACGGGCCGGACATTCCGATCCCCTCCGATCCGGTGTCCGGCATCACCCAGGCGCTCGACGACCTGCGCGACCATGCGCGCTACCAGCGGCTGATCGACGCCGAAAAGGAGCGCAATCCCTCCTTCCGCGACTGGGTCGGGGAGAAGTGGCTGAGCACAATGCAGGTGGAGGATTTCGCTGACTTCCCACCGGAAAGCTTCGGAGGCATCTTCTATCGCTACCTCGTGGACAATGGCTACGCGCTCAATCTTGGCTGGCAGGAAGCCAGCCCGAAGACGGACATCGAATTCATCCGCATGCGCTCGGGCCAGATCCACGATTACGAGCACTTGATGACCGGCGGCGGCTTCAACTCGCTGGGCGAGCTGATCCCGCTGCATTGCCGCCTGTCAAACCCGTTCCGGCATTATTCGCCGGAACTGGCCCAGGCGATGAGCGAGCTCTACATCTTCGTAGCGACCCGCATGGTGATGCGCAGTTTCCTGCACTATCCGCAGACCTGGCCGACCGTGCTGCAACTGATGGAGCGCGGCATCGCGGTGGGCGAAAAGTCCGCCTCGGTTTACGAGATGCGCTACGAGGATGCGCTGTACCTGCCGATACCGGAGGCGCGGAACATGCTGGGCATTGTCGGCGCGGAAGATTTCGACAGCGAGGCGATGGACCTGATCTTCACCGAACAGCTAGCCGCCGAGTAAGATCAGGGCGTCGGCAGGCCCTGCCCAGCCCGCGAACCGGCGAGCCCGTCGCGTTTCATGGCGATCCCGGTCAGCAGGCTGTCGGCGATCATCCGCGCCCGCGCACCGACCAGCTGTACCGCCTCATCGTTGGCGGCAAGGTCGCGCAACGTGGCGTAGAACAGCTCCAGCCAGTGGGCGAAATGATCCCTTTCCAGATCCGGAATGGCAACGTGCTTCACCATCGGATTGCCTGAATATTCGCCGCTGCTGAACAGCACCGAGCGCCAGAACCGCTTCATCCGGCCGAGGTGATCGTCCCAGTCGTGGATTTTTGCCGCGAATATGGGCCCCAGCACTTCGTCCGCGCGAATCCGGGCATAGAACGCCTCGACGAAATACGAGACGAAGCCTTCGTCCACTCCCAACGCTTCAGCATGGGCGCGCTTTTCCGCACGCGCCTTCAGAGCCTGGGCATGGTGCCTCTCGACCTGTTCGTCGTCTGGTCGTGCGGAAACAGACATGGTGATCGGAACCTTTCGGACTGTGTAATCCGGATATGGGAAGGGGCTGACGCGAACTCAACGCGCCCTGCGCAGCCGAACCGCAATCCCGTGTCGCGCCAGTTCGAAAGCATCCCCGTTTCGCTCCAGCACTTCGTCGGTAAATGCCGCGAAGCCAAGGTCCTTGGGCTTGAATACGATCCTGAGCGCGGCTCCCCCTGCCGGAATGGCGACTTCCGGGCCAGTCACATCCATCACCGGCAGGACTGGCCGCATGGAAACAACCGGATTGTCGCCCATCGGAATGTCGAGAGTGCCCGAAGCCATAGATTCGAACGATGCCGAACCGTCCTGGCGGTGGAGCGTGGTCGCGAAATACTGCGGATCGAACCCGCTCGGCAGCACGAGTTGCACCGAAAGATTCCCGTTCGAGCTGCCCTCGTCGGACACCTCGAACGCGGGGGCTACGGATGGGTCGCTTTTTAGCACCACCGCGTCGTCTTGCCGTGCCCAGACGCCCGCCGACCATTCGTCCAGCGCGCCGTAGCTCAGCTGGTAGCGATAACGTCCGTCTTCGCCGAGTTCGAGCATCGCCCCCACCTCGGCCTGACTGGCGGTGTAGAGACCAGCGAGAGCTTCAAACTCGACTTGCTGGGCCCGTACAGACCCCGCCGCGCCAAGTCCAAGCATCAGGGCCAAGGCTGCAAGACGTGCGGGACGCACCACCTGGCCGCCTATTCCCCGCACATCAGTTGCAGGGGCGCGGAAACCTTCTGCTTGCGGAAAGTCGCGGTGATCGTGATGGCGCCAAGGCAACCGGCATCGTCGATCCACAGCGGCAGGCACAAGGAACCGCGATGTGCGATCAGCATGCCGCTGAACACGCGCTCCCCGATCTTCTTGCTGTTCTCGCCCGTGACGCGGATCGTCAGCTTATCATCGAGAAAGGCCTCGTCACCGGCGTTGGCGAGCACTACGGAGACCAGCAGGTATTCGGAAGGCTCCTTGGCGTCGCCCTCCCCGATCACCGTGTTCCAGCCAGTGAACGGCGGATCGCGGGCGATCAGGTCCTCGGAAAGCGTGCCCGAACGCTCGTAATATAGCTGCGCGGCAACCGCGCGCAGGCGGATGCCGTCGTCAGCCGGTGCGGCAATGGCGGGGGCTGATCCGGCCGAAAGGCAGCAAAGCGCAATCAGGCCGGAGCGCACCTTCAATAAACCCGGGCCTTCGGCTTGATGTAGTCGATGTCGTCCGTGAGCGTGTATTCATGGACCGGGCGATAGCCGATGGTCACCGCACCAGCCTTGCCGCCCCAGCCCTCGAACGAAGCCACGGTGTGCTTCATCCACTCCGCGTCGTTGCGATTGGGGAAATCCTCGTGCGCGTGAGCGCCGCGGCTTTCCTTCCGGTTGTGCGCCGAATGCATTGTCACCTGCGCCTGGGCGATGAGGTTGTCGAGCTCCATCGTCTCGACGAGGTCGGAGTTCCAGATCAGCCCCCGGTCGGTGACCTTGATGTCTTCCATCCGCTTGTAGGTGGCGGCGAGCTTTTCCTTGCCCTCAGCCATCAGCTCGTCGGTGCGGAACACGGCGGCGTGGGCCGACATGGTGCGCTGCATCTCCATCCGGATTTCCGCGGTGGGCGAACCGCCCTTGGAATGGC
>JAURNJ010000263.1 GCA_030830245.1 Novosphingobium sp.
GACTTGCCCCGGTCATGATCGCGACCTTGCCCGCAAGGCTATCTTCGCTCTGGCGTTCCATCTCCGACTCTCCCGTCTTGTCTTTCAATTCGCAGGTTGGAATGCGGCGCAAACTCCGTCAATCATGGATCGCGAACACCAAGGGAGGATTCGATGCGGCTGGATGGACGTGTAGCCTATGTGACGGGATCGTCGCGGGGGATCGGGGCGGCGATCGCCCGGCGGCTGGCTGAGGACGGCGCGAAGGTCGTCCTGCACGCGCGAGAGAACCGCGACAGGCTGGAGAGCCTGGCCGGCGAGATCCGCGATGCCGGTGGCACGGCCGATTACGTGATGGGCGACGTCACCCAGGGCGAAACCGCCTGCAGTCTCGTCAGGCAGGCCTTCGATGTGCATGGACAGCTCGACATCCTCGTCAGCAACGCTGGCGGCGGCAAGGGCGGGCTGATCGAGAATTTCACGTTCGCGGACATCCAGCAGGGCCTCGCGCTCAACATGGTCTCGACGATCCTCGCTACCGCAGAATTCGCGCGGCTGACGCAAAGCGAACATGGCCGCGTGATCTTCATCAGCTCCGGTATGGGCACCCATGGCGCGCCGGGCGTCTCGATCGGCGCGGCAGGCAAGGCGGGGGCGGAGGGCTTCATGCGCTCGATGGCGCAGGAGCTGGGCCCGCGCGGCATCACCTGCAACTCGGTCGCGCCCGGCTGCACCCGCACGGAAATGATAGCCGGTCAGAGCTGGCCCGATCAGGTCCCGCCCTGGACGGCGCTGCGGCGGCTGGGCGAGCCGGAGGACATCGCCGACATCGTCGCTTTCCTGGCATCGGACGAAGGGCGCTGGCTTACCGGGCTGACATTGGCGGCGAACGGCGGGCTGATCACCACGGCGGCCAATATCCTGGCGCGGGCGGGTTAGGCGCACTTGCTCCTTCCATTGCAAGCGCCACTGCTTGCGACTCGGGCAAACTTGACGTGGTCGTTTGACGGCTGATTGCCGTGCGGTGACTTCTGGCGAAACAGGGCGACTCGGTCCCCGCTGGCAATTTACGCAACCTTGACGGGAAGTGTGTCACAAGCGGACGATCGAGCTGCCCGCAGGCTGCATGCAAGGAGATTCGAAGCCATGGCGACAGCACGCAACGGACCGGGCAAGGGCGCGAATGAAGGTAGCGATCCGTTCGAGGACGGCCTTGCCGACGAACGCATCCATGCTGCGCAGGAATCCGAGCACGAGGCAATAAGGGAGATCGCCGAAGGCAAGGACCCGGCTACCGATGAGGGTGTCGATGCGATCATTTCAGGCGCGTCCCCCGATGATGCGGCCTTGATGCGCACCTGGCTCGGCCTGCCCAAGCCGCCGGGCCGGCCGCGCAAGACCAGCGACGCGCTTGCCGAAGACTGGCGCGACGGAGGTTATCCCTACAAGTACAAGATGCTGCGCAAGGATTACGAGCGCGAGAAATTCATTCTCCAGACCGAGCTCCTGAAGCTGCAATCGTGGATGAAGGAGAGCCAGCAGCGGCTGATGATCCTGTTCGAAGGTCGCGATGCGGCAGGCAAGGGCGGCACCATCAAGCGCTTCATGGAACATCTGAATCCCCGCGGCGCGCGCGTTGTCGCGCTCGAAAAACCGAGCGAGGTCGAGCGTGGCCAGTGGTACTTCCAGCGTTATGTCGAGCACCTGCCGACAACCAGCGAAATCGTGATGTTCGACCGCAGCTGGTACAATCGTGCCGGTGTCGAACGCGTCATGGGCTTCTGCAGCGACGAGGAATACACCGAGTTCCTCCGTCAGGCGCCCGATTTCGAGCGCAACCTCGTGAGGAGCGGCATCCACCTCATCAAGTTCTGGTTCTCGGTGAGCCGGCATGAGCAACGCCGGCGCTTCAGGGAGCGCAAGGTGCATCCGCTCAAGCAGTGGAAGCTGTCGCCGGTCGACCTCGCCTCGCTCGACAAGTGGGACGATTACACCCGCGCCAAGGAAGCGATGTTCTTCCACACCGACACCGCCGATTCACCGTGGACCGTTATCAAGAGCGATGACAAGAAGCGCGCGCGCCTCAATGCCATGCGCTACGTGCTGCATTCATTGCCCTATACAGGCAAGGACCCGAAGCGGGTCGGCAGGGTCGATGACCTGCTGGTAGGCCGGGCCAACATCATCCACGAACGCGACGAGTACAACTTTGGCGGCAAGGACGACTGAAGCTTGCTATCTGCTACGCAGCGCCGAATACGCCCCGTAGCTCGCCACGCAGAACGGCACGCAGAACGTCATCGCCAGCTTCCAGATCACGACGGGCTGGCCGCTCACGATCTCCGGCCCCTGGTTGATGGCGTTGAGGATGGTGCCGACCACCAGCGCGACCACCAGCGAGCGCTTGAGGATGGGGCCGGAGAAGGTTTTCCCGAGGGCTTCGCGAGACGTCGTCATTTTGCGTCAGCCCTGTCCGACCCCCAGAGCGTGGCCGATGAAGATCAGCGCCATCGCGCCCAGCACCGAGGCAAGGCAGCCGGCGCGCTGGAATTCCTTTTCGCCGCGCGTCGTCACCAGGCCTGCAACCAGCGATCCGCCGAGCCCGAGCAGGATCGTCGCGATCCAGCCGATCTCGACCGCGCCGGGGTAGAACCAGCGCGCCAGCACGCCGACGACAAGGCCGCTTATTGCTGCGCCGATGATATTCAACATGGACCAACCTCTCTGCTTTCAGGTTCATCTTGCCGCAGCCGGTCCGTTGGCGCTAGTCTCGCCCGAAAATTACGTGAGGTGAGGAGAAGAGGCCATGAACAGGAAAGACTACAGGGCAGCGATCTATCGCGGTCCCGGAAAGGTGGAAGTTGTCGATCTGCCCTATCCCGAATGCGGCGATGACGACGTGATCCTCAAGAACCTCGCCTGTGGAGTGTGCGGTTCGGACATCCACGCCTGGAACCATGGCGGCGACGATCACATGATCTGGGCGGACCACGAATTCGGCCACGAGGTGCTCTCCGAAGTGGTCGAGATCGGCAAGAACGTCACCGGGCTCGCGCTCGGCGACCATGTCTTCCCCAACCAGGGCCAGGCTCTCAGGGACATGAACCGCATGGCGACGGTCGGCGGCTTCTCCGAATATATCCGCGTGCCGCAATGCGAGGTCGGCTATTCGGTGCTGCCGATCGACAACGCCATTCCGGTGCGCGAGGCGGTGCTGATCGAGCCCTTCGTCGTCGGCACCCGCGGCGCGCTGACGCTGGAGCCGGGGCCGGGCAAGACGGCGGTCGTGTTCGGCGCGGGCATCATCGGCATGTCGGCGGCGATCATGCTCAAGTGGTACGGCTGCGACAAGGTGATGGTCGTCGACCTCTCGGAATTCCGGCTTGAGAAGGCGCGCAAATTCGGCCTGCTGACCTGCAATCCGGCTGAGGAAGACCTTGTCGAGCGCGCCTGTGCGGAATTCGGCACGCAGCAGACCTTCTTCGGCGAACGCTGCGGCGCGGATGCCTATCTCGACGCCATCGGCCTGCCCGTCGCCATCGAGAATTTCGCAAAGCTGGCCGGGCGCGGCGCGCGGCTTGCGGTGGTCGGCGTGCATCACGACAAGGTGCCGATCGACCTGCTGGCCCTGTGCTACGGTAACTGGAAGATCGGCGGCTGCGGCGACATTCCCATCGAGGACGCCTTTCCCGAGATAGAGGCGATGATGAAATCGGGCCGTTTCGATATCGGCAGCCTCGTCACCCACGAATTCGGCGTGGAAGACGTCGCCGAAGCGCTCAGGCAGGGCTGCAAACCCGACGAGGCGCAGAAGGTCTGCGTTTCGTTCTGATCGCGCCCTTCTAACCCGATTTCCGCTTCAGCATTGCGGCGATCGCGGTTTCGCCCAGCGGCTCGCGCCGCTTGACGCGCAGGCTGTCGGACCATTCGCGCGCGAAATCCTTCTGCAGTACGGCGTTGATCGCGACGGTTACCGCCATGGCGATGAGCGCGCCGATGCTGGCGAGCGCCATGTCCTTGTGCGCGTCCCAGATATCGCCTTGCGTGCCGAGATAGGCCATGCCGAGATCGCCGCCGAAGAATTCGGCCGCCTGCCACTCGACCAGCTCGAAAATCATCGAGGTCGACATGGTGAGGTCGAGCGGCAGAAAATAGCTCCAGAAGCCGCGGACATCGGCAACCCGCAGGAACACCTCGCGGATCGGATAGGCGAGCAGCAACCCGTAGGAGAAATGGATCGCCCGGTCGAAATGGTTGCGCTCCCAGCCCATCGCCTCGTTGAGCGACGTGCTGAACAGCGAACGGGTCCAGTCGTCATAGGGCACTTCGGAATAGGTATAATGCGCGCCGACCTCGTGCAGGCACAGGAACAGGAAGATCAGGCTTGCCGAGATGCGCGAGAAGGTGAACCAGCGCCAGCTTAGCGCGAGAGCGAGGATGAAAGCACCGACCAGCGCGTTTTCGAGCAGCCAGTCGCTGCGGTAATGCGGGTCGATCGCCAGAGCGAGCCACAGTATGCTGAACAGCACGGAAAGCAGCAGGAAATAGCGGCGATGGCTGAGTTTCATGGGCGTCCCCCAAGCCCCTCACGGGCTTCTCGCTACCGGTTATTCCGGACCCGGCACAAAACCAATCCCGCTCACCCGATAAAGCTCTGCTTATCAACGCCCAAACCATTCTCGCTGGCATCTTGACGTAAGAGCGACCATGTGGCGGCCATGGAAAATCCCGTTACCCATAGCGGCCGCGTCTATCTCGTCGGCGCGGGCCCCGGCGATCCGGAGCTGCTGACGCTGCGCGCGGCGCGGCTGATCGGCGAGGCTTCGCTGATCGTCCATGACGGGCTGGTCGATCCCGCGATCCTCGCGATGGCGCGGAGCGACGCGCGGCTGGTCAGCGTCGCCAAGCAGCGGTCGCGTCACACGCTGCCGCAGGATGAGATCAACGCGCTGCTGGTGCGCGAGGCGCTCGCCGGCAACGACGTGGTGCGCCTCAAGGGCGGCGATCCCTTCATCTTTGGGCGCGGCGGCGAGGAGCTGGAGGCCTGCCGTGCGGCGGGTATCGAAGTCGAGGTCGTGCCGGGCATCAGCTCGGCGCTGGGCGCGGCGGCGGCAGCGCAGATCCCGCTGACCCATCGCCGCAGCGCCTCGATCGTCAGCTTCGTCGCGGGCCAGTGCAAGGGTCTGACCGAGCAGGACTGGGCCGGGCTTGCAGGCAAGGGCCGTAC
>JAURNJ010000264.1 GCA_030830245.1 Novosphingobium sp.
CTTCCTCGATCTCGATGCGCGGTTCCAGGTCGCGCAGGGCCACGTAGAGCTTTTCCAGCGTGTTCAGCGCCATGTAGGGGCAGATGTTGCAGTTGCAGTTGCCGTCTGCCCCCGGCGCACCGATGAAGGTCTTTTCCGGCAGGGCCTTTTCCATCTGGTGGATGATGTGCGGCTCGGTCGCCACGATCAGGGTCTGGCCGGGGAAGGTCTTGGCAAAGTTGAGGATGCCGCTGGTCGAACCGACATAGTCGGCATGGTCGATGATGTGCGGCGGGCATTCCGGGTGTGCGGCAACCGGGGCGCCCGGATGCTGCGCCTTGAGCTTGAGCAGTTCCGTCTCGCTGAAAGCCTCATGAACGATGCACACCCCCGGCCACAGCAGCATCTCGCGATTGAACTTGCGCGACAGCCAGCCGCCCAGGTGCCGGTCCGGCCCGAAGATGATCTTCTGTTCGGGCGGAATCTTGGAAAGGATCGTCTCGGCGCTCGATGAGGTGACGATGATGTCGGATAGCGCCTTCACCTCGGTCGAACAGTTGATGTAGGTGAGCGCGATGTGATCGGGGTGCGCCTCGCGGAAGGCCTTGAACTTTTCGGGCGGGCACGAATCCTCGAGGCTGCATCCGGCGTTGAGATCAGGCAGCACGACGATCTTCTCGGGCGAGAGGATCTTGGCGGTGTCGGCCATGAACTTGACGCCGCAAAAGGCGATCACGTCCGCATCGGTTGCCGCAGCCTTTTTCGACAGCTCCAGCGAATCTCCGACGAAATCAGCAAGGTCCTGAATTTCCGGCTTCTGGTAATAGTGCGCAAGGATCACCGCATTGCGCTCCTTGCGCAGGCGGTCGATCTCGGCGAGCAGGTCGAGCCCGCTCAGGTCTTCGCGCGGCATTACGGTCATCGGTGCATCCTTGTCCTTGGTGGCCTCCAGATGGCCTTCACGGGGCAAGGGATCAAGGCTGGATCGTGCCGATTACATCGAAAATCCGGGCGGAAGGAAAGCGTGCATCGGGCGCTCGCCTCCCGGAGTGCCCTCAAGCAAGGACTGTGTGAGCGAAACGCCGAACGCGCTGTAGGCGATCAGGTCCGCCACGACCTGCACCGCGATGATCGCGCCGACGCCCCAAAGGTAGGCCGGATGCACGCGCCCATCGCGGCGCCAGTCGCGGATCATGCCGATTGCCGGCCAGGCCAGCGTCACCACCATCATGATGCGCCAGGCGTTCGGGATCAGCAGCGGCATGGGCAGCAGGCGGCCCAGACCGGGACCGGTAAGGATCGACATCGCCACCAGCATCAGCCTGCGGTGCCATCCCGTATACCGCTGACGGCGCAGCGCGACGATCACTAGAACGGCGAAGAGCACCAGAAGCATGGTGTTGCTGACCAGGAATTCGTTCTGGTCAAAGAAGAACGGGCCGCCGGCCCTTCGCATCGAGGCGACCATGATGGCAAAGCCCATCGCGACCATCACAGGAGCCCAGATATAGCCGAGCCGGCCTAGCGACCTGTGCAGTTCCACCCGACCCGTCGTGATCGACCATGCCTGCGCCATGTATAGCGCCACCCAGCCGAAGAACACGCCCGCATGGACGTGGTAGACGGCTGGGACCGCAAAGGTCGATCGGCCCATCGCCAGATTGAGCGCGAAGCCCGCGAATATCGTGACGGACATCAGCGCCGCCATGATCATGAAGAAGCCGGTATCGGCCGGCCGCTGCCCGAGCCGGGCGCCCGCCCCGCCATTTGCCCCGCCGTTCGCCAAAGTCGCCATCGCAAGTCTCCCCACTCTGCGAAACGACGAAGGTTATACTCTTCAGGGCGAACGTATCAAAGCCCTGTCAGGGCTTGGGCACCTCGCCGTCGAAACGCACCTCAACCTTCGCATCCTCGAACCCAGCGACTTGCAGCGGCACGGCAAGGTTCTGCCGGATCGCGTCCTTGCCAGCGGCGCGCGCCATGGCGAGAATCTGCGGCTCGCGAGCGAAAAGGCTGGCCTTGCGCTCCGCCTGCGCGGCGTTGTTACGCCGCAGGTCGTCCTGCGCCGCCGAAGTGACCCACACGCCCTTGGTGAAGACGCGCGCCTTGGCCTCATCGACATTGGGTTGCGACACCTTGAGCGGAGGCAGGCGCACCTCGAGGGTCTGAGTATCCTCATTCCAAGTCATCCGGTCGCGGCCCACCGAGGAAAGGTCGATCCGGTATTCGACCATGGCCGGCATGACCACGCTCTGCTCGCTCTTGAGCAGATCCACGCCAAGCACGCCGCGCTCGTCGGTGCTGCTCGCCAGAACCTCGAAGCGCGAGCTGAACACGGTCAGCGAGTTCTGCTTTTCGAAGGTCAGCAGCGCGCTTGCCACCGGATCGCCCCGTTCGTCCGCTCCGAATGCCTTCATCCCGAGCCACGCGGCAATCCCCAGCATGACGATGAAAAGCAGCCATGGCACGGCTTGCGTCCGCGCGAGGTTCGTCGGCTTGGTCACCTCGGGCGGCGGTGGGACGCTCACGCTGTCGCCCATTCGTCTCCACTCCTTGCAGCCTTGCCCTTTCGCTCAAGGTCAATCAGGTGCGCGAGCACGGATCGTTCGGCGGCGGGCCAGAGCCGCTGGTCGACGCCCTTGTACATCAGCGGCACCATGTCCGGGATGCGGGAGATCCCGTTTTGCATGTGCTTCACGATCTGGTTCTCGCGCTGGCGGCGGTGGCCGATCATGCCGCGAATGAACTGGCGAGTCTTGTCCACCTGCGGGCCATGGGCCGGGAAATAGACCGCGTCCTCGCGCTCATAGAGCTTGGCCAGGCTTTCCATGTATGCGGTCATGTCGCCGTCGGGAGGCGAGACGACAGTGGTCGACCAGCCCATGACATGATCGCCGGTGAACAGCGCCTGCGAACCGTTGAGCGCATAGCACAGGTGGTTCGAGGTATGGCCGGGGGTGTGGACTGCCTCAAGCGTCCAGCCATCGCCGCCCACGCTGTCGCCGTCGCCCATCACACCCTCGGGCTGGTAGCTCGGGTCGAACGAGGCATCCGAACGCGGCCCGTCGTCGAAGATGTTGAAGGGCGAGCAGCCCTGGATCGGCGCACCGGTGATCGCGGCAAGAGCGGCGGCAGCGGGTGAATGGTCCTGGTGTGTGTGCGTGCAGCAGATCGCGACCACTTTCGCATCGCCTATCCCGGCGACCAGCGCGGCGATGTGATCGGCATCGTCCGGGCCGGGGTCGATCACGGCCAGTTCCCGCTCGCTGCCGACAAGGTAGCTTTGCGTACCGGTATAGGTGAAAGCGGAAGGATTGAGGCACAGCACCCGGCGCACAAAGGGAGCGACCGGCTCCGCAATTGCATAGGGCGGCTTGTCTGTTGGTGCGTCCATGGCAATGATATGGGCCGCGAGCGCGCCGTTGTCGAGCCGCGCCCAAAGCGAAGGGAGAGGGCATGGCCGGTTCAGGCGATATAATTGCGGTGATCGATGCGGGCACGACTTCGACCCGCGCGCTTGCCTTCACGCCCGATGGCGAGGTGCTGGCCGTGTCGCAGGCCGAACTGACGCAGCATTATCCGCAACCGGGCTGGGTGGAGCACGACGCGGACGAAATCTGGCAGCGATCGCTCGGCGCGCTGCGCGAGGTTGCCGACGCAATCGGCGGCGCGGGCAGGATCGCGGCGCTCGGCATCACCAACCAGCGCGAGACGGTGGTCGCCTGGGACAGGGTGACGGGCGAACCACTGGCCCGCGCGATCGTATGGCAGGACCGGCGCACGGCCGACCAATGCGCCGCGCTGCGCGAGGCGGGGCACGAACCCGACGTGCAGGCCAAGACGGGCCTGCTGCTCGATCCCTATTTCTCGGCGACCAAGATGCGCTGGCTGATGGACAACGACGCGGCGGTAAGCGCGGGCTCGCATGCCGGCCGGCTGGCGTTCGGAACAGTTGAATCATGGCTGGTCTTCAAGCTGACCGGCGGCGCGCATCTCTCCGACGCAAGCAATGCCAGCCGCACCAGCCTGCTGCCGCTGGCAGGCGAGAGCTGGGATCGCGGCCTGTGCGACCTGTTCGGCGTGCCGTTCGACGCCTTGCCCGAAGTCGTCGACACCCATGGCCAGCTGGCGATGACCGCGTCCGAAATACTCGGAACACCTGTACCCATCTGCGGCCTGGCAGGCGATCAGCAGGCGGCGACCATCGGTCTGGGCTGCCTGTCTCCGGGACAGACCAAGGCCACCTTCGGTACGGGAGCCTTCGTGCTCACCAACATGGGAGCCCAGCCACCTGCCTCGCGCCATCGCCTGCTCTCGACTGTCTTGAGCCAGGGCGGGGGAACGCGCAGCTATGCCATCGAAGGATCGATCTTTGTTGCCGGAAGCCTCATCAAATGGCTCCGCGACGAGCTTGGCATCATAGCGAGGGCCGATGAAACCGAAGGTCTGGCTCGTTCCGTCGAAGACAACGGCGGGGTCGTCGTCGTGCCCGCGCTATCGGGCCTCGGCGCACCGCACTGGCGGCCCGAAGCGCGCGCCGCAATTTCCGGGCTCAGCTTCGCTGCCGGGCGCGCCCACATTGCGCGCGCCGCGCTGGAAGCCATGGCACACCAGACGCATGACCTCGCAAGCGCTTTTGCCGGGGATGGCGCGCAATGGACCGGGATCGCCATCGACGGAGGGATGAGCGCCAACGACTGGATGGCACAGGACATTGCCGATGTGCTGGATCTGCCGGTCGAACGTCCTGAAATGGTCGAAACGACGGCACTTGGCGCGGCCATGCTGGCCAGCGTCGGATGCGGACTGCACCCCTCTCTGGAAGCGGCGAGCAAGGCGATGCGCGGGAAAATGCAGCGATTTGACCCGGCGATGGGAGCCGGAAAGCGAGATACCCGACTTTCCGCCTGGCGCGAGGCTTTGGCGAAGGTCTAGGCTCCTGGCCTAGACCTGCCGCTGCACTCGCCAGCGCAGCGTATCGAGCGCGCTGGGCCGGTTTGGCGGAATCTGGCGCCAATCCTCGTCGAGCCGCATCAAGCGGCGATAGAACCGCTCGGTTTCGGCAACGAGGTCGCGCGTCTCCCTTGGCAGCAGAGCAAGATTTTCCGGGTCGTGCGACCGCAGATCGCGCGAAAGCCTGCCGTGGCGGCGAAGCTGGAATTCGGTCAGTTCGCCCATCAGGAAGGAACGCTGGTTGAGCAGCCAGGCGAGCGCATGCATGATCCGCGTGGTCGTTCGCAGTCCCTCGCAGGAGAGCGCGATGCGCACCAGGTCTTCGTCCCTTCCGGGTGGGTCGGTCCGCTGCGAGAGCGAGAACGCGGCGCGCACTTCGTCCGCGAGCACAAGTGCCTCGCAATACAAGCCCTCCACAATCTGGGGGCTGATGCTCGCCGGTTCGACCATGCCATTTGCGATATTGCCGAGTCGACCCTTGGCGCAATGCGTACCCGCCGATTGATCCACACCGATTTTCAACTGTCCGAAAGCGGCACGTTTTAGTTCCGGGTCGCGGGATGCTCGCGCATCTCGACCCGGCCTTGCTCAAGCGCCGCACGGGCTGGGCCAAGACCAGACAAGTCTGGTCGTGGTATGTCTAAACAAACGGTCTGCTGTTGCTGGCCAGTCAGGCGATGATATCGGGGATCAGATAGTCCTCGATCTGGGCGATCTGGTCCTTCAGGAGGAGCTTTCGCTTCTTGAGACGGGCGATCTGCAGCTGATCGGTCGAACCCGAGGCCTTGAGCGCATCGATCGCCGCATCGAGGTCGCGATGCTCGATCTTGAGTGCGCTCAGGCGCTTGCGCAGTTCTTCTTCGGTCACCCCGGAAAACGCCTCATCCTGCCTTGCCGGGCCCATAGTCGCTGCACCATGACGCGGCAATAGCGCGCCCTGTCGATTGTCCTACGGAAGCGACCGGAAGGGTCTTCGCAATCCTTGCGGAATATGATTTGATCCTCTTCCCGCACCCGATACTGTCGAGTCGGCAGCCGGATGCGGCCTCAGCAAAGGAGGACCGTTCATGGAAACTTCGCATATCAGCGCCCTTCAGCTCAAGCATGCCGGCATCGAACGCCAGTTGCACGAGGAAATGAGCCGACCGCTGCCAGACGAAGCTCTTGTTCAGGATCTCAAGAAGCGAAAACTGCGCATCAAGGAACAGATGCTGCGACACTGAAGAACGGGCTTTCGCTTCCGCGTTGAGAAGCGGGCGCGTTCCCAAACCGGTTCCATTGCGCTAGGCTGTCGTCATGGACAGCTCTGCGGTCGCCGCTTCGCGCAACATACTGATCCGCCTCCACGAGGTGATGGCCTCGCGCAGCCACGCGCAGGCCAAGCTCAATACTGTCGTGGAAGTGATCGGCGAATGCCTCGATAGCGAGGTGTGTTCGATCTATCTCCTGCGTGAGGGCATGCTTGAGCTTTTCGCCACGCGCGGCCTCGCGCAAGAGGCCGTCCACGTCACCCGCATGGGTGTGGGCGAAGGTCTGGTCGGAACCATCGCCGAACGCAACGAAACGCTGAACCTCGCCGAGGCGGCGGCGCACCCGGACTTCTCCTATCGTCCGGAAACGGGCGAGGACCGGTTCCATTCCTTCGCCGGCGTGCCCATTGTCCATCGAGAACGCGTGGTCGGCGTGCTTGCCGTCCAGCATGTCGATCCGCGCCGCTACGCGGAAGTCGAGATCGAAACCTTGCAGACCGTGGCGATGGTGCTTTCCGAGCTGATCGCCAATGCCGGACTGATCGACGAGGAACAGCGCGGCGGCGCGGGCTCTGCCCAGTCCGGTCCGGAACAGCTCCGCGGCCTCACCCTGGTCAAGGGCCTCGCCATGGGCCGCGCCGTCTACCACCAGCCGCGCGTCGATATCGAGCATGTCGTGGCCGAGGACACCGAGGCAGAGCGCCAGCGCGTGCTGCTCGCCTTCGACAAGATGCGCGAGCAGATCGACAAGCTGGCAAACCAGGCCGAGTTCGGCGTCGCGGGCGAGCATGTCGAGGTCATCGAGACCTACAAAATGTTCGCCTATGACGAAGGCTGGGCGCGACGCATCAACGAAGCGATCGATTCCGGCCTGACAGCCGAAGCAGCCATTGAACGCGTCCAGCAGCATACCCGCATGCGCATGCGGCAGATCGACGATCCGCTGCTTGCGGACCGGATGCGCGACCTGGAAGACCTCGCCAACCGCTTGCTGCGGATCGTTTCGGGCCAGCTCGGCACGGCGGCGAGCAAGGGCCTGCGCAGCGATACGGTGCTGATGGCGCGCAATCTCGGGCCTGCCGAACTGCTCGAGTACGACCGGAGACGTCTCAAGGGCGTGATCCTCGAGGAAGGCTCGCTGACCAGCCACGTGGTCATCGTGGCGCGGGCCATGGGCATTCCGGTGCTGGGCAGGGTGCGCAGCCTGCGCGGCATGGTGCGCGCGCGCGACGAGCTTCTGCTCGATGCCGAGCAGGGTACGGTTACGATCCGTCCGATACCGGCCATGATCGAGAGCTTCGAAGCGCGCACGGCCC
>JAURNJ010000265.1 GCA_030830245.1 Novosphingobium sp.
ATCGCTTCGGCAGCTTGGTCGCACCGTCCCTGGTTGCCCGATGTGCCGTTCGATGCTGGCGAGGATGCCATCCATTCGCTGGCTGCGCAGACCGCCGGACTGGCGATCGCCGCAGCCGTGGTATCGCACATCGTCAGCCGCATTCGCGCGGGCTCCCCGCCGGGTCGGCTCGATTGGCTGGCGCTGGCGGCCGTCATCATCGGATCGGTCGGATTTGCCTGGTTTCCGGCCGCCAGCGGGTTACTTCAACGCGCTATGTTTGCCGCAATCCTGTTGTGGTTGTGGCGAATTGCACGCAGACGCCTATAGAAGCCGACATGACCGCCACCACCCGTTTCGCACCCTCGCCCACGGGCCGCCTGCATGTCGGCAACCTGCGCACGGCGCTGCACAACTGGCTGCTTGCAAAGCACCATGGCGGGCGCTTCCTGCTGCGCATTGACGACACCGATGCCGAGCGCAGCCGGGAGGAATTCGTCGATGCAATCCGCCACGATCTCGCCTGGCTGGGCATCGTGCCTGATGGCGAGGAACGCCAGTCGGCCCGCTTCGATCTTTACGAACGCGAATTCGCCCGGCTGGCGGAGCAAGGTCGCGTCTATCGCTGCTACGAAACGCCGCAGGAACTCGAACTGAAGCGCAAGGTGCAACTTGGGCGCGGCCTGCCGCCGATCTACGACCGCGCTGCGCTATCCCTCACCGAAGCAGACCATGCCGCCAAGGCAGCGGCGGGCGACAAGCCACACTGGCGCTTCCTGCTTGACCGCGAAACGCCGGTCGAATGGGTGGATGGCATTCGCGGGCCGCAGCATTTCGATCCGGCGCAGATGTCCGATCCCGTGATCCGCCGCGCCGATGGCTCGTGGCTCTACATGCTGCCTTCGGTGATCGACGATATCGACATGGGAATTACCGACGTGCTGCGCGGCGAGGATCATGTGTCCAACACTGCGACGCAGATGCAGATGTTCGGCGCGCTAGGCAGTTCGCCGCCGCGTTTCGCGCACGAGGCGCTGCTGGTCGGCTCGGAAGGCAAGCTTTCCAAGCGGCTGGGATCGCTCGGGATCGATACTCTTCGCGAGGCAGGGATCGAGCCGCATGCCCTGGTCGCGCTGCTGGCGCGGCTGGGTACCAGCGATCCGGTCGATGCTTCGCTCGATGCAGGGGCGCTGGCAGCCGGATTCGACCTGTCGCATTTCGGGCGCGCGCCTGCCCGTTTCGACGAGGAGGAGCTGCACAGGCTCAACGCGGCGGTGGTCCACGCCATGTCCTTCTCACAAGCTGCTGCCTGCCTGCCCGAAGGCATGGACGAAGCGGCCTGGCTCGCGATCCGCCCAAACCTTGCTCACGTGGGTGAGGCAGCGGATTGGTGGCAAGTTGTCACCGGTCCTGTCGATGCCCCGGACTTCGACGATGAAACCCGCGCATTCCTGGCGCAGGCTGGCGAAGCGCTCGCCTCTCTCGCCTGGAGCGGCGAGGTCTGGCGCGATCTTGTTGCCGTATTGAAGGAAACGTCCGGCCGAAAGGGCAAGGACCTGTTCCAGCCCCTGCGCCAGGCGCTTACCGGGCGCGATCACGGCCCTGAGATGGCGGCGCTGCTGCCGTTGATCGGCAGAGACCAAGCTTTGGTGCGGCTGGAGTCAGCAGTGCGCGCGATACAATAACTGATAATAGCTCGCATTATTGACAAGTACACAGAGTGACAGTATAAAGACGGGTGTTGGGGGGGGAACATGGAGAACCATCATGGCTGACAAAGACCTTGTGACTTCCATTCTCTCGGGCATGGCCGAAACGGCAATGGCACCCATCAACGCCGCCGTGGAGCTTGCCACGACAGGTGACATCTCGACCGACACGGGAACCCGCGTAATCCTCGGCGAAATCGGGGAAGCAATTGGCGGAAGTGACAAACCCCGCTGATCTTTAGGAAAGCGGAGGCTTAAGCCACTTCCGCCTTCCTGCCCTTAGCCTTGGCCACCGGCTCGCTCGCGGCATCGAGCAGAGCTCCTTCGATTTCTTTCAGACGCTCGGGCGAGGTAACCTTGTCCCCGAGGACATCGGTGACATAGAAGGTGTCCGCAGCGCGCTCACCATAGGTCGCGATATGCGCCGAGTAGACCGTGAGCCGCGCCTCGAACAGGGTCCGGGCCAACCGGTTGAGCAATGCCGGGCGGTCGCGCGCGTTGACCTCGATCACCGTATAGCGGTTCGACGCATCGTTATCGAAGATCACGCGCTGGCGTACCTCGAAGGCGTCGGCGCGTGGGCGTGCGTGCGGCTTGGCTACCAGTTGCGGCAGGAGCTCGATCTTGTTGGCGAGGGCGTTTTCGATCGAGGTCCGCAACCGCGCTAGCTGGGTCTCTTCCATGAACGGCCGGCCCAGCGGATCCTGAACCAGGAAGTTGTCGACGGCATAACCCTTCCGGGTCGTGTGGATGCGCGCGTCGATGATGTTGCCGCCGGCAAGGTGGATGCCCCCGGCAATACGATAGAACAGGCCCGGATGATCGCGGGCGATGACAGTGACCAGGGTCGCTCCACGGGCCGGATAGAACTCGCAATGGATCGACAGCGCAGCTTCCTCGTCCTGCGCCTTGGCAAGCTGGTTCAGGTTCAGTGCGATCACGTCGTCGGATTCGGCGATCCAATAGGAATCGGGCATTTGCCCGCCGATCGAGCCGACCAGGGCTTCCTGGCTGCCGAGCCGCGCCTTCGCCGCCTGCTGCTTGGCGGCTATGCGCTGGGTGCGCCCGAATTCGGCGTGGCCAAGGCGCAGGCGTTCTTCGGCGGCGGCGAAAAGTTCGCTGATCAGCTGGCGCTTCCAGCTGTTCCAGGTGCCGGGACCGACAGCGCGGATGTCGACTATGGTCAGACAGGTCAGCTGCCGCAGCCGGTCGAGCGACTGCACCACGCCGACAAAATCGGTGATCGTCTTCGCATCCGAAATGTCGCGCTTTTGCGCGGTCGAGGACAAGAGCAGATGATGGCGCACCAGCCATGCCACGAGCTCGGTCTCATCCTCGTCGAGGCCGAGGCGGGGGCACAGCTTGAGCGCGATCTCGGCACCGAGTTCGGAATGATCGCCGCCCTGGCCCTTGGCGATGTCGTGGAGCAGCACTGCAACATAGGCCGCCCGGCGCGACTGCACCTTGTGGATGATCTCGGTGGCGAGGGGATGTTCTTCGATCATCTCGCCCTTCTCGATCCGCGTAAGCAGCCCGATGGCCCTGATCGTGTGCTCGTCGACCGTGTAGTGATGATACATGTCGAACTGCATCTGGGCGTTGACCCGGCCGAATTCGGGAACGAAGCGGCCAAACACGCCTGCCTCGTTGAGTGTGCGCAGGCTCCCTTCCGCATCGTTGCGGCTGGTCAGGAGGTCCATGAAAAGCGCATTGGCGCGCGGGTCCTTGCGCACCTCGCTCTTGATGAACTTTGCATCGCGCGCAATCCAGCGCATGGTTTCGGGATGGATTTCGAGTCCATCGCTGTCGGCCAAGGCGAATATTTCGATCAGACGCACCGGATCGTCGCGGAACCAGCTCTCACCGGGTGCGGAGATCCTGCCGCCGAACACGGTATAGCCCTTGAGCGTGCGCGAACGGGCGCGAAAGCCAGCCAGCAGGCCGCGTGGCTTGTTGGCGCCGAACTGTTCGTCGAGCTGGGCAAGGAAAACGCCGGTAAGCGTGCCCACGACTTTGGCCTGGAGGAAGAAGAAGCGCATGAAGCGTTCGACCGCGCGCTTGCCGGTGCGGGTGTCTGAATAGAACATGCGCGCGGCGACTTCGCGTTGCAGGTCGAAGGTCAGGCGATCCTCTGCCCGTCCAGTGAGGTCATGCAGGTGGCAGCGCACCGCCCAGAAGAAATTGGAGGCGCGGCGGAACGATCGGTATTCGTCCTGGGTCAACAGGCCGACATCGACCAGTTCGGCGGCGCTTCGCACCTTGTAGATGTATTTGCCGATCCAGAACAGCGTGTGCAGGTCGCGCAGCCCGCCCTTGCTTTCCTTGACGTTGGGTTCGACGTGATACCGGCTGTCGCCCAGCCGCTTGTGCCGCTCGTCGCGCTCGGCCAGCTTTTCGGCGACAAATTGCCGCTCCGAGCCCGAGACGACATCGCTCCAGAAGCGGCGACGCGATTCTTCCCAGAGCGACTGATCGCCCCAGACATAGCGCCCTTCGAGCATGGCGGTGCGAATGGTGAGGTCGGCCTTGCACTGCTTGACCATCTCGTCGACCGAGCGGCTGGAATGCCCGATTGTGAGGCTCAGGTCCCACAGGAAATAGAGCATCGCCTCGATCACCTGTTCGCACCAGGCGTTGTTGCGACCCGGAGTGATGAAGGCCACATCGACATCCGAGTGTGGCGCCATCTCGCCGCGCCCATATCCGCCCACGGCGGCGATCGCGAGGCGCTCTCCCGTCGACCGATTGCCCGGCGGATAGACATGCGCGACCACGTGATCGTGGATCACTCGAATCAGCTGGTCGGTGAGGAAGGCCTGCGCCTCGGCAATCTCGTGTCCGGCAGTGGGATTGGCCAGCAACCTGCGCCGGATTTCCTCTCGGGCCGAGCCAAGCGCCCCGCGTAACAACTCGACGATGGCCATCCGGCCTTTCTGCGCGCCCTGCTCCTCGACGATCGCACCGATGCGCTCGACCAGCGAACGCCTGTCGATGACCGCACGGGGACGGGGGATGCGTACGACACTCATACCCGGATGCTTAGACGCACCGCTGTGCAAAATGAAGAGGCCGGACAGGACCGGCTCCTAGCATCGTGCGGACGCCTGTGCCAGAACGGCCCGGCGCTGGGTAGCGACGGAGAAAGTCAGGTGATCGAAATCGCAGCGGAAGCCGTCTCGGGCCAGGATCCGATCTACTGGATCGATCTTGGCCTCAAGCCGGGAATCGACCTCGGCTTCTTCACCTTGCGCTACTATTCACTGGCCTACCTTGCCGGGATCGTGCTGGGCTACTGGCACCTGACCCGGATGCTGAAGGCGTCTGGCGCACCAATGGCGCAGCGCCATGCCGACGACCTGTTCTTCTATTGCACGCTCGGCATCATCATCGGCGGCAGGCTCGGATACGCTACATTCTATCAGCCCGAACTGTGGGCAAGCCCCGGCGAGCTCGTCAAACTGTGGAACGGCGGGATGAGCTTTCACGGCGGGCTGGTCGGCGTGGTCATCGCCCTCGCTTGGGTCGCCTGGCGGGGCGGGCTGAACCTGTTGCGCGTGGCCGACTATGTCGCGGTCTGCGTACCGTTCGGCATGCTGTTCGGGCGATTGGCCAATTTCATCAACGGAGAACTCTGGGGCCGCGTTGCCGATGCCTCGGTTCGGTGGGCCATGGTGTTTCCCGGCGCCGGTCCGCTGCCTCGCCATCCCAGCCAGCTCTACCAGGCCGCGCTCGAAGGCGCGCTGATGATCGCGATTATGCTGTGGCTGTTCTGGCGCACCCGCGCCCGCTATCGCACCGGGCTGCTGGTCGGTGTCTTCACGCTGGGTATAGCTCTCGCCCGCTTTGCCGGCGAATTCTTCCGCGAGCCCGATGCGCAGCTGCTCGAATTTGCCGAACGCACGGGCCTGTCGATGGGCCAGTGGCTTACCGTGCCGCTGATCCTGCTCGGTCTTGTCCTGGTCGCGCGCGCGCTGCTGCGCCCCGAACTGTGCAGCGGTACGCCAACACCTGCATGAGCGGCACAGGTCAACCCGAAGGCTCGCTGGCTGCCGTCTTCGAGCGGCTGATCGCCAGCCACGGGCCGATCAGCGTCTCGCACTTCATGGCCGAATCTAACCTGCGCTATTACAGCGCGCGCGATCCGCTCGGCGAGCAGGGCGATTTCATCACCGCACCGGAAATCAGCCAGATGTTCGGCGAACTGATCGGGCTGTGGCTAGCCGACATGTGGGTGAAGGCCGGGCGCGAGGAACTGGTCCACTACGTCGAATTGGGACCGGGGCGCGGTACGCTTGCCAAGGACGTGCTCTCCACCGTGCGCCGTTATGGGCTCGAGCCGAAGGTGCACTTCGTCGAGACCTCGCTGATCCTTCGCGACATCCAGCTAGCCTCGGTGCCGCATGCCCAGTTTCACGACGATCTTTCCACCGTGCCGCCCTATGGACCGGTGCTGATCGTCGGAAACGAGTTCCTCGATGCCTTGCCGGTGCGGCAACTTGTGCTGACCGAACAGGGCTGGCGCGAGCGCATGGTCGGATGCCGCGACGGGCAGTTCGCCTATGTCGCAGGCGACAAGCCGATGGACAGCGCCGTGCCGGAAGCGATGCGCGAGGCCGGGCTTGGCACGATTGTGGAAACCTGTCCGGGTGCCGCTG
>JAURNJ010000266.1 GCA_030830245.1 Novosphingobium sp.
AACGTGCTGTCCTTCCCCATGCTTGGCCCCGCCGACCTGCTCGACCTGACACCTGAAGGCCCACCTGTTCTGCTCGGCGACATCGCCCTTGCCTATGAAACCTGCGCCAGCGAAGCAGCTGAAAAGGATGTTCCGCTCGAACACCACGCCGCTCATCTGGTCATCCACGGCCTGCTCCACCTTGCCGGATACGACCACGAAACGGGCGAGGCGCAGGCCATCGAAATGGAGGAAATGGAGACAAAGGCTCTTGCGATCATGGGCATTGCGGACCCATATGGCGACAGGATCCAGAATTAGGGGCAGATAACAATCATGGCCGACAATGGCCGGACGGGCGATCCCGCAACGGGAGAGCCGGAAAGTAGCGGCTCGCTCTGGCGAGTGATCCGATCCATGTTCGTCTCAGACGTCGATCAGTCGCTGCGCGCGCAGATCGAGGAAGTCATCGACGAGCATGAGAGCGAAGCGGGTTCGGCAGCGGCCGGCAAGGGTGATCTTTCGGTGATCGAACGCCAGATGCTTCGCAATCTGCTGCACTTCAGCGAAAACGATGCCGACGATGTCGCAGTGCCGCGCGGCGAGATCATCGCCCTTCCCGCCTCCGCGACCTGGGAAGAAGTCGTCGCTGCCTTTGCCGAACACGGGCACAGCCGCATGCCGGTCCACGATGGCTCGCTCGACGAGATCAAGGGCATGATCCACATCAAGGATGTTTTCCCCTACCTCGCGCGCGGCGATCAACCCGAGGGACACTGGACCATGCTCCTGCGCCAGCCCTTGTTCGTGCCGCAGTCTCGCGGCGCGCTCGACGTGCTCGCCGACATGCGCGCCCGGCGGGTCCATCTCGCCATCGTCATCGACGAATATTCGGGCACCGACGGCCTCATCACGATTGAGGACCTCGTCGAGGAAATCGTCGGCGATATCGAGGACGAGCACGACGAGGCCGCGCCCGAAATGCTGGTGCCGCTCGAAAACGGGGCTTGGGAGGCCGACGCCCGCGTCGAACTGGATGACCTCGCCGAGCGGGTCGATCCGCGCCTTGGCGAGGTGGAAGAAGCCGTCGACACGCTTGGCGGACTCGCCTGCGTGCTTGCCGAACAGGTTCCGCAGACCGGCGCGGTGCTCGACCATGAAAGCGGCTGGCGGATCGAGGTGATCGAAGGTACCGAGCGGCAGGTGACCCGTCTGCTGCTCCACCCCCCTGTCCACCCAGATACGAGCGAAGATTGAAACACTTGCCACGCAGCCTGCATTCGCTGGCGCCAGGCGCCTGAATAGGATAGTCTTGAGCCTTGCCTGTTCGTCGCCTTCCTCCACTGCGCTCGCTTGAAGCTTTCGTGCGCGTCGTCCGCCTCGGCTCGGCCAAGGCGGCTGCGAGCGAGCTTGCCCTGTCCGCCTCCGCCCTGTCGCGGCGAATCACCGCACTGGAAGACTTTACCGGCAAGCGCCTGTTCACCCGCCAGCACCAGACAATGAAGCTGACGGAGGATGGTCGCCAATTTTACGACGCTGTCGCGCCAAAGCTCGACGAGCTGGCGATCGCGGTCGGATCGCAGGTCGAGGATGGGCGGGTCCTGCGCCTGCACCTGGGCGTTCCCGCGCTGTTCGGCAGCCAGCGGCTGTTTCCGCGCCTGCCGGACCTGCGCAAGCGGCATCCTCGCCTGCATATCGACATCGATTCCAACCAGCTCAACGAATCGCGGCTGGGCGATACGCTCGATGCCGCGATCATGCTGCTCAAGGAACCCGACCCTTTGCTCTATTCGCTCCGACTGGACCAGAACAAGGTCTATGCGATCGTCGCAACCGACATGCTCGATACGCTCGGCAACGTGCCGAACGAGAAGCGCCTCGAGAAGCAAACGTTCCTGATCCACCATGATCTGCCGGAAAGCTTCGATGCCTGGAAAATGGCGATCGGACTGCCGAATCTCGAGCCGGCGGCAGTCGACCACTTCGATTCAGGGCCGCTGATGCTCGAAGCGGCGGCGCAAGGCCTCGGCGTTGCCATCATGCACGACGACCACTTTCGCCGCGCGGGTGACAAACGGCTTGCTCGGCTATTCGATATCGATGTCGAGAGCCCCTACAGTTACTGGTTCGTCTGCCGCCCCAAGGACCTGGAGAGCAGGCCCGTGAAGCTGTTCCACAACTGGCTGCTGGAAGCGGGGCTTTAGGCGTAAACCCCAGCCTTCAGATCATCATTGCCAACCCCGGCACAAGCGGGATCAAGCAATCCAGCGCGTTCTGGCAGTGCCTCTGGATTGGCTTTCCTACATCAAACGGAGCTGCAAAGCTCCGATTGCGACTTCCCCACTAGCCGGGGTGCAGGTTTAACGCCCTCTTCGCCACAGGAATTAACACCCCCTTCGCAAGCTGACGCTTTCTCCCAGGACAGTGTCAACAGCGTCAACTTGTTCAGCGTTGGCGGGACTTTCCTGACGCATTCGTCATTGCAAGGCCGCAGGCCGAAGCAATCCAGTGCAGTGTGAGAATTTGCTGGATTGCTTCGCTAGGCTCGCAATGACGAGGCGCCTTACCCCTCGCTGACGGTCGCCTTGGCGATCTTGCCGGGGCTGCGCGGCGGCTCGCCCTTGGGCAGCGCATCGACATGCTCCATGCCGCTCTCGACCACGCCCCAGACGGTATATTGCCGGTCGAGGAAGCGCGCGTCGTCGAAGCAGATGAAGAATTGGCTGTTGGCCGAATTCGGATTGCTCGAACGCGCCATCGAGCAAACCCCACGAACATGCGGCTCGTCATTAAACTCGGCAGCGAGGTCCGGCTTTTCCGATCCGCCCATTCCGGTTCCCGTCGGGTCGCCGCCCTGGGCCATGAACCCGTCGATCACGCGATGGAACACGACGCCATCGTAGAACCCTTCGTTCGCCAGCTCCTTGATGCGCGCGACGTGGCCAGGCGCCAGGTCCGGGCGCAGGCGGATGACGACATCGCCGCCGCCGCTGCCAGTATCGAGAGTGAAGGTGAGAATTTCGTTGGCCATGTCCATCTCCATGTGTTCGCCCGCCCCTATAAGCTTTCGTGCCGCCTTGTCACGCCCGTGCGGATAGCCCGCTTGCTTTTCGAATGCACCGGCCTAGACCCTCGGTCTCATGACCCCCGAGCAACTCGACCAGGCTGAATTTGACGAGGCGCAGCGCCCCGACGAACCTGCGTTGGAGAGCGAAATACACGACGACGACAACCGGCTGCGGCCCGAATTCGTGCGCCGGGTGCGCGAGGCGCTTCGCGCGGGCGAGAGCGATGCGGTCTACGATCTGGTCGAGCCGTTGCACCCCGCCGACGTGGCTGACCTGTTCGAGCTGACTGACGAGGACGAGCGACTCGATCTGGCCCGCGCGATCCGCGACCTGATGAGCGTCGAGGTCATCGCCGAACTCAACGACTACGTGCGCGAGCTGCTGGTCGAGGAACTGCCGCCCGACATCGTCGCCGACATCGCTGAACAGCTCGATACCGACGACGCCGTCGCCATGATCGAGGACCTCGACGCGGCGGACCAGCAGGCGATCCTGGCCGAACTCGACCCCGAGGACCGGGCCGCGATCGAGTCCGCGCTGGCCTACCCCGAGGAATCGGCAGGTCGTTTGATGAGCCGCGACTTTGTCGCCGTGCCGGAACACATGACGGTGGGCGACCTCATCGATTTCCTGCGCGACAGTCGCGACCTGCCTACCGAATTCTACGAAGTCTTCATCGTCGATCCGCGCCACCACCCGGTCGGCACCTGCGCACTGTCCTGGGTGATGCGCACGCCGCGCAACATCGCGCTCAGCGACGTGATGAAGCGCGACCAGACCCTGATCCCGGTCAACATGGATCAGGAAGAAGCCGCGCTGCGGTTCATGAAATATGCGCTGATCTCGGCCGCCGTAGTCGACGAATCGGGTCGGCTCGTCGGCCAGATCACCGCCGACGACGTTGCCCACGTCATCCAGGAAGAAGCGGCCGAAGACGTCATGCTGCTGTCCGGTGCGGGCGAAGGCGACATCAACGAGCCGATCCGCGAATCCTATACAGCGCGGGTGCGCTGGCTGCTCGCCAACCTGATGACCGCGAGCGTCGCCTCGATGGTGATAGCCTTCTTCGAGGGAACCATCGCCCAGATGGTCGCGCTGGCAACCCTCATGCCGATCGTCGCCGGGCTTGGCGGCAATGCCGGCACGCAGACCCTGGCAGTGACGGTACGCGCGCTCGCCACCAACCAGCTCACCGCTGCCAACACGGGGCGAGCAGTTCGCCGCGAAATCTCGATTGCGTTGCTCAACGGCGCGACCGTGGCCCTGGTCATCGGCATCGCCGTAAGCATCATCTTCGGCAATGTCATGCTTGGCGCGGTGATCGGCATGGCCATGGTGACAAATATTCTCATCGCAGGACTTGCAGGGGTGCTGGTGCCGCTGACGCTGGACCGGCTTGAAGCCGATCCAGCCATTTCCAGCTCGGTCTTCGTGACCATGATAACCGACTCTATGGGTTTTCTGGTGTTCCTTGGCCTCGCGACACTGAGTGGACTGGTGGGCTAGTCAGTGCCGCTTCACCTCACCAAGATCGCCTTCGGCTCGCGATCGGTCGATACGCTGATTGCATGGCTGGAAAGGCAGGCGCCCGAAGCGCTGCTGACCACCCGATACCTGCCCAAGCGCCTTGAGGAGATCGCGGGCGGTTCGCTCTACTGGATCCACGAGCATGCACTGGTGGGGCGCTCACCGATAATCGGCTTTGCCCAGCGCGAGGACGGACGCTGGCACATCCGCCTCGAACCGCGCCTGATCCGCGTGCAGACAACCCCAAGACGCGCCCATCAGGGCTGGCGCTACCTCGACGAGAAAGACGCACCGCCCGATCTTGGCGCCAAAGGACAGGCCGCAGAGGCATTGCCTGCGCGGCTGGTAGGCGAACTCGCGAAGCTGGGGCTGGTCTAGGCCGGAACCCGCGCATCCTCCAGGATCATCGCCGCGCCTTTTTCGCCAACCATGATCGAGGGAGCATTGGTGTTGGCCGCCGGCATGATCGGCATGATCGAGGCATCAATTACCCGCAGGCCATCTATTCCGCGCACGCGCAGCCGCGGATCGACCACAGAGGCCTCGTCCCCGCCCATCCGGCAGGTCGCGACCGGGTGGAAGCCGATGCCCGAGCGCGTCTTGATCGCTTCGATCAGGTCTTCGTCGGTCTGCGGAAGCGGATCGGGGAAAGACTGGCGCACGACATGTTTTGCCAGCGCGGGCTGCGCGAAGATCTCGCGCACGATCCTCGCCCCCGCCACCATCGATGCAAGGTCGTCCGGATGGCCGACCAGCTGCGGCGCGATCAGCGGCTTGTCATTGGGATCGGCTGAATGGAGGCGGATTTCGCCCCGGCTCTTTGGCTTGGCGACGTTCTGGAAGACCACCATGCCCGGCTTGTCGCTGGGTCCGCCCTTGGTCGGATCGAACATCATCATGCCCAGCGAAAGCTTGATGTCGGGAAAGTCGAGCTCGGGCCGGGTGCGCAGGTATGCCATGCCTTCAACGGGGATCATGGTCATCAGGCCGCTGCGCGCGAACACATATTTGAGCATCTCGCGCGCGAGCGAAAACTTGCCGAACAGGTTGTTCCAGGTCGGCATATCGACCTCGAAGCCTTGCGAGAAGCTGATATGTTCGTGAAGGTTCTGACCGACTTCGGGGATGTCGCGGACCATGGTGATACCGTGCGTGGCCAGTTCCTGCGCGGGTCCGATGCCAGAGCGCATCAGGATGGCGGGACTATGCAGGGTGCCGCCGCTGACCACCACTTCGCGGCGCGCCCTCACTGTCACGCGCTCGCCCTCGACCAGCATTTCGACGCCGGTCGCCCGGCCGTTCTCGATCGTCACCTTGTCGACCAGTGCGCCGGTGACAATTTGTAGGTTGGGCCGCTTTTCCGCTGCATCGAGGAATGCGCGCGCCGTGCTAGCACGCTGCCCGTTGTTCTGCGTGGTCAAGTTGCGGAAAGCGCCATCGACATCGCCCGCGCAGTAATCGGGAACGCGGCGCAGGCCATATTGCTCGCAGGCATCGATGAAAGTCTCGACCAGCGGATGCTGCATGCGCGCTTCGGCCACTGCCAGCGGCCCATGCATGCCATGGGTCTGGCTCGGCGCACCCTGCCAGTTTTCGGACTTGAGGAAATAGGGGAACACCTCGTTCCACGACCAGCCCGTGCAGCCCAGTTCATCGGCCCACTGGTCGTAATCGCGCCGGTCGCCGCGGATATAAACCATGCCGTTGATCGCAGAGCCGCCGCCCAGCATCTTGCCGGCGTTCCAGACCATCTCGCGCCCGCCAAGCGAAGGATCGGGCTGCGTCTTGTACATCCAGTCCGCTTCGGGGTTGTTCATCTTGGTCAAGCCGCCCGAAGGCATCTTGTTCCAGAAGCCGTCGGCGCGCGGACCGGCTTCGAGAAGCACCACGCGATTGCCCGGGTCTTCCGAAAGGCGGCTGGCGACAACCGCTCCGGCCGCCCCGGCCCCGATCACAACGTAGTCGGCATCCTCGATCTGCATGGTTCATCCTCACCGCAATGAGGCGCTTCCATAACAGCCTGCCATCCGTCCGCAATGGCGAACAGGCGTTCGAAATCGCGGATAGTTGCGATCAGCCGCGTTCGAGCCACCAGCGCATCAGCACATTGGCGACGGCAAAGCGCGGCGGGCATCCGAAGGCCTGCCCCTGCTCACCCCGATCGCTGGCGGCAATCGCATCGGCCACTTCGGCGCGAGTGAACCAGCGCGCGTCATCAAGTTCGGTCTTGTCGACCACGATCTCGCGCGATCGCGCATAGGCATGGCAGCCGATCATCAGTGAGCTTGGGAACGGCCACGGCTGGCTGACGACATAGGAGACATTGTAGGCGCTAACCCCCGCCTCCTCGAAGGTTTCGCGGGCAACCGCCTCCTCAAGGGTTTCGCCCGGCTCGACGAAACCGGCGAGCGCGGAATAGTTCCTTGGCGGAAACATCGGCTGGCGGCCAAGCAGGATCGAATCGTCGTGCTCGACCAGCATGATCGTCACCGGATCGACGCGCGGAAAATGCTGCATGCCGCAATTCTCGTTGATGCAGTCGCGCTGCCAGCCGCCCTTGGCGACCGAAGTGGGGCTGCCGCAGCACGAGCAGAACTTGTGCCGCACGTGCCAGCCAACGAGGCTGCGCGCGCCGCCATAGGTGGCAAGATCGGCGTCGGACAGGCCGGTCATGGCCTGCCAGGCGCGACCCATGCCAAGCGCCGCCTTGGGCACCATGTCGGGCACTTGCGCGAAATGGCCGCGGTCGCCCTCGATGCCGAGGAATAGCAGCTCCGCATCGGCATTGGCCTCTGCGAGGCTCGTCCACCCAAGGTTCCCGTCTTCGTCCAGCACCGGATCGAGGCCATCGAGATTGAGCAGCCGCGCATGAGCCGTCATCAGGCTGACAATGGCGTTCGGGTCGGCGCGCACGTGATCGGCGCGGTCGATGGTCGCTCCGGCAAAAGCCACGAAAGGTGCAGTCGAAATGCTCATCGGCGGTTCTCCAGAAGTGTCATGGCGTCGGCCCGCAATGCCTGCTGGAATTCGGGCAGAACTTCAAGCGCATTGGGCGGCATGAACTGGGCGTAGATGGCCGAGGTCAATCCCGAGCGCAGATCGACCATGCCGACGGTTCCGGCTGCGCCCGACCAGCCGAAGATGCCCGCCTCCGCGCCAGTGCCAACCCGGCCGCCCGCTCCGAAAGCGTTCAGTGACATGCCCATGATGCTCCCGATGGGCACCTCAGGCGGCAGCAGGTTGGAAGTACCCATGCGCACGGCAGACTCGCTCATCACCCGCTTGCCGTCGAGCGCACCAAGCCCGCCAATCATGCGCAGGAAACGGTCATAGTCGCGCGGCGTCGAGACCAGTCCCGCACCGCCATAAAGAAACGCGGGCTCGTCGAGAAAGATCGAATTCTCAGGCAAGTCGATCGGCACAAGCTTGCCGGCAAAGACACCGTAATTGGTGGCCAGCCGGCTCGCATCCCCGGCGGAGACGCGAAAGCCAGTGCTGGTCATGCCCAGAGGACCGAACAGGCGATCGTGCAGGAACGCGTCGAAAGTCTGGCCCGTGACCACCTCGATCACCCGGCCCATCAGGTCGAGGCCGGGGCTGTAGCTCCATCGAGTACCCGGTTCATGAACCAGCGGCATGGCCGCCATGCCGTCGGCAAATGCCTTGAGGCCCTTCACATGATCCCCGCGAGACAGGCCGGGAATCGACAGGCGCGAGACCTGCCCCGGTATCAGGCCCTTCTTGAACAGCTCGTCACGGATCGGCCCGGTCTGGACAATGCCATAGGGCAGTCCCGAGGTGTGGGTAATCAGGTGGCGCACTGTAATGGGGGTCTTCGCCGGCTTGAGATCGGTGAGCGAACCGTCAGGCGTCGCCTGCACCTGCATCCGGGTAAATTTGGGCAGGAAGTCGGCTATCGGCTGATCGAGACCAATCTTCGCTTCATCCACCAGGATCATCGCCGCCATGCCGGTGACCGGCTTGGTCATCGAATAGACGCGGAACAGCGTATCGGGCTCCATCGCATCGGCATCGATGAACCCTTCGGTGCCGCGCGCGATATAGCGCGTTTCGTGACCGGGCAGGCCAAGCGCGATGACCATGCCGGGGAGCTTGCCGGGCCCGACCCACTTTTCGGCAAAGGCGCGCAGGTTTCCGGCCAGTTCGGGCGCAGCAGCGGCGGCGGCAAGCACCCGATTTGGTGCAATGATCCCGCCAAGACCAGAGATGAGGACGAGACGCAGCGCATCGCGCCTGCCAAGCAGCAGCCTTTCATTCCTCATCCGTCATCCTCTCTCTGCGCCATGACCAGCCGCGCAGCCTTGGCGAACAGTGTGGGCAGGCCCGCCTGCTCAAGCTGTGCCACGGGCCACCACTCGCCGTGCTCTCCAAGCCGATCAGAGCATTCCGCGCCGCAAGACACAAGCATCTGCAGTTCGAGCGCGAAATGGGTGAAGACGTGCTGAACGGTTCCGGCAGATTGCCATTGCCCGGACAGCGGCGGCTGACCCGAGCCGTCGCCGCGCGCGTTCCAGCCATCGTCGGGGAGAGCGCGCATCCCGCCGAGCATGCCCTTGCCGGGGCGACGAACGAGCAGGACATGGCCGTTGCGCTCAATCCAGTAGGCCCGACCGCGTCGCACTGGCTTGGGCTTTTTCGGCGGTTTGGCCGGAAAGCGCTCGGGCTCTCCCAGGGCCTTTGCCCTGCAATCCGCCGCTATCGGACAAACGAGGCACGTCGGCTCCCGCACGGTGCAGACCCGCGCGCCCAGATCCATCATCGCTTGGGCAAAATCGCCTGCCCGCTGCTCGGGAGTGATGGTCCCCGCCGCCTCGCGAATCGCCTTTCGCGAGGCGGGCAGCGGCTCGGCGATGGCGAACAGCCGGGCCACGACGCGTTCGACATTGGCATCGACCACCACCGCACGGCGCCCAAATGCAATCGCGGCCACTGCCGCAGCGGTATAGGCGCCCAGCCCTGGCAATTGACGCAATCCTTCTTCGCTATCGGGAAACTGCCCGCCAGAAGCAGCGACGGCACGGGCGCAGGCGAGCAGGTTGCGCGCTCTGGCATAATAGCCAAGGCCAGCCCAGGCTGCCATGACGTCTGCCTCATCAGCAGCGGCAATCTCCCCCACGGTAGGCCAGCGAGACGTGAACTTCTCGAAGTAGGGAATCACCGCAGCCAAGGTGGTCTGCTGAAGCATCACTTCGGAAAGCCACACGCGGTATGGATCGGGCAAGGGTCCGCCCGGCGGGTTGCGCCACGGAAGCACGCGCGCATGGCGACCGTACCATGCAAGCAGGGGCCCCGAAACAGCGATGGAACTGGCGCTCATCCCGCGGCTATGGCATTGCCGAAGGCACAATGGAACGGGACAAGCCTGCACCGCGCAGTGGCGCAACCAAGCGCCGCTACGAACGCCCGCGCGGCGGGCAGGCCCGCGCCATTTCCGAACTGATGCCGCAGGTCGGCCGCGCCGCCTTCCGCCGTTTCGGCTTCATCCAGAGCTCGGTCGTATCGCGCTGGCCGGAGATCGTCGGCCCGCACCATGGGAAAATCTGCGCGCCCGAATCGATCCGGTTTCCTGTCGGCGAAAAGAGCGAAGGGATTCTCCAGCTTGTCGTCGTGCCCGCGCACGCACCTTTCATCCAGCAGGTCACCGAAGAGATCATCGAACGGGTCAACCGCTTCTTCGGCTATCGCGCCGTTGCGCGCATCAAGCTGCGTCAGGGCGCAGTCACGCCGCCACGCAGCGAAGAGCCTCGGCCAGCGCCGCCTTCGCTGCGTCCGATCCCGCTTGAACTGGGAGATTCTTTGCGCGACATCGGCGACCCTGAGCTGCGCGCCGTTCTCGAATCGCTTGCGCGCAGCCTCAATGATGCCGATCCTGAAAGGACCGAAGATTGAAGATCGCAAATGTAATATCCCTGACAGTGGCCGCATTTGCACTGATCGCCATGCCAGTTGCGACCAGCGCTGAAGCCAGGACAAACTGGGCCGCGACGATCACCGTGGCCGAGGATGGCACCCACACGCTCGGAAACCCCGATGCCAAGGTGAAACTGACCGAATTCGTCAGCTATACCTGCCCGCACTGCGCCAATTTCGAGAAGAAGGCAGATGCGCCATTGCGGCTTGCCTATGTCATGCCGGGCAATGTTTCGGTCCGCATTGTCCACCTCATCCGCGATCCAGTCGATCTCACTGTGGCTGTTCTGGCCAATTGCGGCGACACCAAGGGCTTTTTCTCGCGGCATCACGCCTTCCTCGCCACGCAGGGCAAGTGGCTGACCAAGGCCACGAAAATGACCGAAGCGCAAAAGGCGCGCTGGGCCAGCGGCGAACTTCCCGCCCGGCTCAAGGCTGTGACGAGCGACCTTTCGTTCTATTCCACGATGGAGCAGCGCGGCACCGGTCGCGCCGCCGTTGATCGCTGCCTTGGCGATGAAGCGCTCGCCCGCAAGCTGCTGGTGCAACGCGAAGAAGCCAAACGGCTTGGCGTTCCCGGCACGCCAAGCTTTGCGCTCGATGGCGTGCTCGCCGATTCGATCTTCGACTGGCCCACACTCGACGCAGCGCTGAAAAGTCGGCTCTAAGCTGTGGAGATGGCGGCCATGCCGCTTTCGATCATAACCCGCATCGGCTAGGCATTTTTGCGATGACAAGGACTGCCCTGCCATGAAATTCCCGAATCTGCGACTCGTTGCCCTTGCTGCTGTTGCCGCACCACTTTCGCTGAGCCTTGGCGCTTGCGGATCGGGGTCGTCCGGCGATGAGGCGGAAGTCTCCGGCGAGGCACTGGAAAAGGTCGCACCGCCCGAAGGCAAGGTCTGGAGCGATGTGGTGACCAAGACCGAGGCGGGCGGCTATGCGATGGGCAATCCCGAGGCGCCGATCAAGCTGGTCGAATTCGGCGCCCTGAGCTGCTCGCACTGCGCCGAATTTGCCGAAGCGGCATCTGCCGAAATCCGTGAGACATTCGTCAACAGCGGTCGGGTGAGTTTCGAACTGCGGCTCTACATGCTCAATCCGCTCGATCCTCCGGCGGCGCTGCTGGCTACCTGCGGCGCGCCCGAGGCAGTGCACTCGCTGGCCGACCAGTTCTGGAAATTCCAGCCCGAAGCCTTTGCCAACATCCAGAAGAACCAGGCAGCCCTGGCCGCATCGGAGAACCTGCCGATCGGCGAGCGCATGATCGCCATTGCCCAGGCCGCGGGCATGAGCGATTTCTTTGCCTCGCGCGGAATTGCGCTCGATCAGGGCAAGGCCTGCTTTGCCAAGCCCGGCGCGGCGGAAGAGCTGGTGCGGCAAACCGAAACCCAGGGCAAGGAATACAACATCACGGGCACGCCCACGTTCTTGCTCAATGGCAAGAAGCTCGACACGAACAGCTGGCCCGAAATCAAGGCCGCGCTGGAAAAGGCCGGGGCACGCTAACGTGCCCGCGTCCGGGCTCTAGGCGCGCACGGTGCGGTTCAAGCGGCTCAAACTCAGCGGCTTCAAGAGCTTCGTAGAGCCTGCAGAACTGCGCATCGAACCGGGCCTGACCGGGGTCGTCGGCCCGAACGGTTGCGGTAAATCCAACCTGCTTGAAGCGATCCGCTGGGTGATGGGCGAAAGCTCGGCCAAATCCATGCGCGGCGGCGGGATGGAAGACGTGATCTTTGCCGGAACCGAAGGCAGGCCACCGCGCGCCTTCGCCGAGGTCGTGCTACTGGCAGAGGACGACTCGCGCGAGGAACTCGAGGTCGTGCGCCGGATCGAGCGCGGCGCGGGCAGCGCCTATCGCATCAATGGCAAGGACGCGCGGGCAAAGGACGTGGCGCTGGTATTCGCCGATGCCGCGACCGGCGCGCATTCGCCTGCACTGGTCAGCCAGGGCCGGATTGCTTCGGTTATTTCGGCAAAGCCTGCTGAGCGGCGGCTGATGCTTGAGGAAGCGGCGGGGATCGCGGGCCTGCATGTGCGGCGCAAGGACGCCGAACAGAAATTGCGCGCCACCGAAACCAACCTCGCCCGGCTCGAAGACATCATGGCCGGTCTGGATCGGCAGATCGGTGGCCTGCGGCGTCAGGCCCGGGCGGCGGAACGCTACAAGGCACTGTCGGACAGGATTCGGGTGGCCGAAGCGCGGCTGGTCTTCGCCCGCTGGCGCGATGCGGCACGCAGCGCCGAACTGGCCCGCGAGGAAGCCGCCAGTGCCGAAGCGAGGGTCGGGGAAGCGACCGCGGCCTCCCGGCTGGCACAGGAAGCCCAGGCCAGCGCTGCGAAAGCGCTTGCCGCCGCGCGTGACGAACTTGCCGACCGGCGCGACGATGCCAGCGCCCACGGCCATCGCATGGCGACGCTTTCCAGCCAGCTCGAAGCTGCGGAGCAGAGGCTCGCCGATCTCGACCGGCAGCGCCAGCGGCTCGAAGCGGATCGCGGCGAGGCCGATCGCCTGACCCACGATGCCGCCGAAGCATTGGGGCGGCTGGAACGCGAACTGGAGGAAGGCACGGCGAAGCTGGCGCGGGACGAGGCAACGCGCCCTGCGCTTGCCGAAGCGCTCGACAGGGCCGACCGGGCGGCGCAACAGGCCGAACTAGATCTCGCTCAGGCCAATGCCTCGCAAGCGGGGATCGAGGCCGAATGGCGTATCGCCGAGGCGGAACTGGACTCCGCGCGCGATCGGCTCGCCCGGCTCAACCGCGAGGAGGAACGCCAGCGCGGCGGACTTGCCGAACTGCTTGGCGAGGCCGACCCGGAAGTGCTGATCGCCGAAGCGCGCGAGCGCAGCGAGGCGGCAAGTGCGGCCCTGACCGCCACACGCGACACATTGGCCGCCCAGCAAGCGCGGAAAGCGCAGCTTCAACTTTCGCGCGATCAAGCCGCCGAACAAGCCGCCTCGGCAAAGGCCGAACTCGCCGGGATCGAGCGCGAACATGCCGCGCTGCTTCGCGACCGCGAGGCGCGCGCGAAGCGAC
>JAURNJ010000267.1 GCA_030830245.1 Novosphingobium sp.
GGCTGGCGCGAGTCATACGATCTCGACACCTTCGCGGACGAACTGGATGCCGCCGCGCGTGAAGCCGGGCTCGACGATGGGCCGGTGGCGCCGCTTCTGGTCGCGCATTCGTTTGGCGGATTTCCGGCGGTTGTTTCGGCCACTTCCAGGCCCGACCGATGGCGCGGACTGGTACTGATAGACTCTCGGGTACACACCTCGCTTTCACAGATGCCCGGTCCGTCCGAAAGGGTTGAGCCTCGTGTCGTGTCCGACCGAGGCAAGCTGGTTGCCCGGTTCAGACTGATGCCCCAGCAGCCCTGCCGCACCCCGCGCCTGCTCGCCGAGGCAGCGGAATATTCCGTCCGCAAGCTGACGCTCGACAGCGGCGAGGAAGGCTGGAGCTGGGCGTCCGATCCGAACCTGTTTCCCGATATCCGCAGTCGCGGCATCCCCGAGCTGCTGCCGCAGATCGCCTGTCCCGTCGCCTATGTCCATGGCGAGGAGAGCTACATCGTCCGGGACGGAATGCTCGAAGGCATCCGGGCCAATTTGCCCGCGGGATCACCGTTGGTCGCGATTCCCGATGCCGGGCACCATGTCATCCTCGACCAACCGGTGGCGGTGACCGGTGTACTCAGGCTGCTCGATACGATGTGGAGTGCGGGCTGACGCCGGAGCCGCTCAGGTCCCGGTGAATTTGGGCTCACGCTTCTCAAGGAAGGCTTCGAGCGCCTCGCGGTGGTCGTTGGAAAGATGCGACCACGTCTCGAAGCCCAGATGCGCGTCGAGCATCGCATCCATGCGCTGGCGCAAGTCCATGTTGATCGACTTCTTTGTGAGCCGGATCGCCACTGCGGCGCCATCGGCAAGCCGCTGTGCCAGCGCGGCCACGCGTTCATCCAGTTCCTCGGCCGGAGCGGCTTCGCTGATCAGGCCGATGCGTTCGGCTTCCTCGCCGCTGATCGGATCGCCGGTCAGCAGGTAGCGTTTGGCCTTGGCGTGGCCGACCAGCGCGGGCCACAGCACCGCGCCGCCGTCGCCGGCGACAAGACCCACCCCGACATGCGGATCGCCGATCTTCGCGCTGTCCTTGGCGATGACGATATCGCAGCAAAGCGCCAGCGTCGCGCCAAGGCCGATGGCATGCCCGTTGACCTTGGCGATAACCGGCCGGTCGACATCGAGCATGGCGTAAACGATCCGCCGCGCCTCTTCCATGCTCTCGACCCAGCGCGCCTGGTTGTCGAGCGAGGCCTTGAGCGTGTTGATGTCGCCGCCCGCCGAGAATGTCCGGCCTTCGCCGGTGAGCACCACTACATGGGTGTCCCTGTCGGTCCCGATCAGCGGGAAGATGCGCTCCAGTTCCTGGTGCATCACCGGGTTGGTGGCGTTGTTGACCTCGGGCCGGTTGAAGGCGATCGTCAGGATCTTGCCGTCGCGCGTCACCTTGAGCGTCTCGAAATCGTCGTACATCGCGTTTACCTCAATCCGGAAAACAGCGGCGGCATTGGCACCGCAATAGCGGCTGCGCAAGGTCAATCGGCGGCGAGGATACGTTCCGCCGCATGCCATGCGAGCGCCATCGCCGGGCCGTTGGTGTTCCCCGAGACCAGCCGCGGCATGACCGAGGTATCGACGACCCTGAGCCCGCTCACGCCGCGTACCCTGAGATCGGGATCGAGCACGGCGCCATCGTCCGAGCCCATCCTGCAGGTGCCCGAGACATGCATCGCGCAGGCTCCTTGCGCGAAGCTCGCTTCGACAAGGTTTTCGTCGGTCACGGCAGAGGGCCCCGGAAGCACTTCCTCGCCCACCCATGACGACAGCGCCGGTTGGGCGGCGATGCTTCTGAGGTGGCGAAACAGCGAGGCGGTGTGGATGCGGTCGTATTCCTCGGAAAGGAAATTGGCGCTGATTTCCGGCGGCATCGCCGGATCGGCGGAGGCAATGCGCACTTCGCCCCGGCTCTCGGGCCGCAGCACATAGCCATAGAGTTCAAGGCCCGGCTCCTTGCAGATGCCGGTCTCGTCATAGGTGAACAGCGTTGCACCGATCTGGCAGTCGGGCTCGTCGAGGCCGGGCAGCGTCTTCACCACGCCACCCACTTCCCAGATCGGCGTCGATAGCGCGCCGCGCCCGGCAAGGACATATTGCAGTGCAGACCAGGCAAGGCCCGGCATCAGCAGCTGGCGATTGCGCCCGCCGCGCCTGAGCCGGTGGACGGTCTTGATCGTGCGATGGTCCTGGAGGTTGCGGCCGACCTCGGGCGAATCGACGCGCATCTCGATGCCGTGCGCCTTCAGCAGTTCGGCGGGACCGATCCCGGCGAGTTGCAGCAGCTTTGGCGAATGGATGCCGCCGGCCGAGAGGATTACCTCGCGCGCCGATATGCTGCGTTTGCCTGCCTTGTTCTCAAGCCGGATACCGGTAGCCGTCAGACCCTCGAAGGTGATCTCGAGCACTTCGGTCTCGGTGGCGATATCGAGATTGGACCGGCGCCGCACCGGCTCGAGAAAGGCACGCGACGAGCTGAACCGGCGTCCTCGCCAGATCGTGCAGGGCTGCGCGCCGACGCCGCCATGGCGCTGTGCTTGATCCTGATATCCACGATCGAGCTGCTCGACTTGAGCGTGCAGA
>JAURNJ010000268.1 GCA_030830245.1 Novosphingobium sp.
AACTCCTGGCTGTGGAGCGAGCTCGAGGCCAAGGGCGAAGGCGTAACCTCGGTCGTCTTCGGCGTGAAGGACCTCGACGCGCACAAGGCACGGCTGGCCAAGCTCGGCATAGAAGTCGGCGAGCTGATGGACGACCACCCGGATTCGCCATGGCACGACAAGCTGGTGCTGTGGGAACGCGCCGCGGGCGAGGTGATGAACACCAATATCATCCTCGGCGACATCGACTATGCCGACGACGTAATACCTTTCGGCGACGCCGACCGCGAGGAGTGATCCGGCTTCGCGCGCTGCACCGAGCCGGCCCGGTCAGCCCCTGAGATAGTGATCGAGAGATTGGCGCTGCTTCTCGTCGAGATGCAGGCCGAGCTTGGTCCGGCGCCACAGGATGTCGTCCGCAGTGACGGCCCATTCCTCGCCGCGCAGGTAGCTGACTTCGGCCTCGCTCAAACCGGCGCCGAAATCCCTGCCGAGGTCGCCTGTCGAAGCGGTATTGCCCAGCCAGTTCGGCGCGAGGGTGCCATAGGCGCGGGCAATTCGCCGCGCTGTATCCCCTCCCAGGAAGGGATATCGCGCGGCCAGCTCTTCTTCCAGCGCCGGCAGCCCGTCGACCGGGAAGTTTCCGCCAGGGAGGGCGCGGGTTGCCGTCCATCGGGCTCCGGCCAGAGATGGGAGCCGCCTGGAAAGCATGTTCACGGCGTCTTCGGACAGGTGCCGGTAGCTGGTAATCTTGCCGCCATATACCGACAGGAGCGGGGCACCTTCCCGCCGCCGCGACAGGTCGAGCCGGTAGCCGCGCGTGGCCGCCTCGGGCTTGCCGGAGCCATCGTCGACCAGAGCGCGCACGCCGGCATAGCTCCAGACCACATCGGCGGGTGCGATAGGCTGGCGGAAGTGGCGGCTGACGCCTTCGCAAAGATAGGCGATCTCGGCCTCGCTCGCCTGGATATCGTCGAGAGCACCCGCATGATCCGCGTCGGTGGTGCCGACCAGCGTGAAATCGCGGCGATAGGGAATGGCGAAGAACAGCCGCCCGTCGGGAAGCTGGAAGAAATAGGCAAAAGCATGGTCGAACAGCCGCGGCACGACGATATGCGAGCCCCGCACCAGCCGCATACGACGCTCGCTGTGTTCGCCGGAAAGCCCCAGGACTGCAATCGCGCCGGGACCGGCGGCATTGATCACCGAGCGGGCGTGAAACACGCCTTGCGGCGTCTCGATCCGCCAGACCTCGGCCCCACCTTCGCCTTCGCGGCTCATGGCAGTCGCCGGGCAACGCGTGCGCACTTCGGCACCGCGGTCCGCCGCGTCGCGGGCATTGAGCACGACCAGCCGCGCATCGTCGACCCAGCAGTCGGAATAGACGAAGCCCTTGGTGTATTCCGGCTTGAGCGGCGGACCTGCCGGATGGCTTGCGAGCGAGATCGATTGCGTTGCAGGCAGTGCCTTGCGTCCGCCGATATGGTCGTAAAGAAAAAGCCCCAGCCGCAGGAGCCAGCGCGGGCGCAATCCGCGCACGTGCGGCAATACGAACCGCAACGGCCGAACAATGTGCGGAGCGATGGCCCACAGCCGCTCGCGTTCGGCTAGGGACTCGCGCACGAGCGCGAACTCGTAATGCTCGAGATAGCGCAGGCCACCGTGGATCAGCTTGGTCGACGCTGATGAAGTGCCTTGCGCAAGATCGCCCTTCTCCAGCAGCAGCACGCGCGCGCCCCGCCCGGCGGCATCGCGCGCGATCCCGCAACCGTTGATGCCACCGCCGATGACCGCGAGATCGAATGGTGGTTCGCTCATTGTCTAGATCGTCAGCGGCCCGTGCTGGATTTGCGGCAGCACGTGACGAGCGAACAGGTCTGCCTCAGTGGCGTGAGGATAACCCGAGAGGATGAAAGCCTCGATGCCTTCGTGCTGATAGGCGCGCAGCTTGGCCAGCACCTGATCCGGATTGCCGACAATCGCGGCACCGCAGCCCGAGCGCGCCCGGCCGATGCCGGTCCACAGGTGCTCTTCCACGAAGCCATCGCCGTCGGCTGCACCGCGCAGCTCCTGCTGGCGCTGCACGCCGAAGTTCTTGGCATCCAGCGATTTTTCGCGGATCGCTCTGCCGACTTCGTCGTCGAGTTTGGAGAGCAGCCGATCAGCATAGGCGCGCGCCTCGTCCTCCGTCTCGCGCACGATCACATGCGCGCGGTAGCCGAACCTCAGCGTCCGGCCGAAGTGCGCCGCCCGGGCCTTCATGTCGGCGATGATTTCGCGGACATTGGGCATGGTGTCGGGCCACATCAGATAGACGTCGCTCGCCTCTGCCGCACAGTCGCGCGCTTCGTTGCTCAGACCACCAAAGTAGAACGCCGGGCACTTGCCGGAAATCGTCGTGATGCGCGGCGGATCGAGTTTGAGCTGATAGTGCTCGCCCTGGAAGTCGAGGTGCTCGCCGTTCAGCAGCGTGCGCACGATCTTCATTACTTCGGTAGCCCGCGCGTAGCGGGGGGCAGACGCCATGGTCTGGCCGGGCATGTCGGACGAAATGATGTTGACGTTGAGCCGCCCTCCGGTGTCCGCCGCGTTGGGCCCCAGGATGCGATCGAGCGTGGCGATGCGGCGCGCGAGTTGCGGCGGCCAGTCCTCGCCGATGCGGGTCGCCCACAACAGCTTGATCCGCTTCACCTGCGTGGCGACGGCGGCAGCGAATGCCGTGGTGTCGAGGCCCAGTTCGTAGCCCGAAGGAAGCAGGATATTGTCAAACCCGCCTTCATCGGCACGCAGCACGATGTTGCGACAATGCTCCCAGCTCGATTTCAACTGCGGATCGGGAACGCCGAGGAATTCGTAGTCATCGTCGCACAGCGCCGAAAACCACGCGATTTCGCATTGTTGTGCCTCGCTCATGGCATTGGAGCTCCTCTTGCCGCAACCAGAATCGCGTACCAGTCCTCCCGGGTCCAGCGCATGGTCAGAGCCGCCGCGCCTTCGGAAATGCGGCTTTCCTGCTGCGAGCCGATGATCGGCACGATCCCGGCAGGATGCGCCATCAGCCAGGCATAGGCGGCGACGCTGCGCGATACGCCCTGCGCCGCCCCGATGCGGTCAAGCTCGGCAGCGACCGCCTTGTCGCGCGGAGTCTGCGGATCGGCCAGGCGCCCTCCGCCAAGTGGCGACCATGCGAGCGGTACGAGGCCAAGCATCATCGCCTGATCGAGCGTGCCGTCCTCGAAAGCGGCAATGGCCAGCGGGCTGATCTCGGGCTGGGTGGCAACGAGCTTATGGGCCAGAAATTGCTGCAGCGCCGCAGTCTGGTGCAGGGTGAAATTGCTTACCGCCAGCGCGCCCAGCTTGCCCGCGCGAACCGCATCATCCAGCGCGCGCGCGACTTCCTGCGGATGGGCAAGGAGGTCGGGGCGGTGAATGTGCCACAGGTCGATATGCTCGACCCGCAGCCGCTTGAGCGAGGCATCGATTGCCCGCGCCAGGTAATCGGGGCTCTGGTCATAAGGCAGCGGCGGCATGATCCCGCCCTTGCTCGAAAGCACGAAGCGCGAGCGCAGGCCGGGCTCCGCCGTCAGCACTTCGCCGAGCAGCGCCTCTGCATCGCCGAAACCGCCAGCGCCATCGAAGCCATAGATGTCGGCGGTATCGAGCAGGGTAATCCCGGCGTCGAGCGCGGCGTGTACCAGCCGCGCTGCATCTGCAGCGGAACGGCCGTCCTCGGCGAGGCGCCACATGCCCCAGGCGATTGGCGAAATGGCGGGACCATCGGGGCCCAACTGACGACTGGCGGGCGGAAGCGGAAGCAGGCTCATTCAGGTTTCCTCTTGGGAGGGGCGATCGAGGCGCGCTCGACCAGGGTATGCGGAAGGCGGCGATGGTTGATATCGCCACCGGCGATGAGGATGTCGGTGGCCGTATGCGCCAGATCGAACATCGGCTGGTGGATCGTGGTGAGCGGCGGCCAGACCGAACGGGCCAGGGTGGTGTCGTCGAACCCGGCCACCGAAAGGTCCCCCGGAAGATCGAGCCCGCGATCGTGCGCCACCGCCAGCACGCCTGCCGCCATGTCGTCGTTGGCGGCGAAGATCGCGGTCGGCGGCGGGGAGGCATCGAGCAGCTGCCGTCCGGCGCGCACGCCGCTGTCGAAATCGAACTCGCCATCGGCCACCAGCTGCGGCTCGTAGGCGATCCCCGCCCGGTCAAGTGCGCGGCGATAGCCGAAAAGGCGCTCGTCAGAGGCCATGTGGTTCGGATGGCCCTTGATGAAGCCAATGCGGCGGTGCCCGAAGTTGATCAGGTGGGTCGTCATGTCATCGGCGGCCTGCGCGTCG
>JAURNJ010000269.1 GCA_030830245.1 Novosphingobium sp.
AGCTCTTCGAGCGTCGGCAGGCGCGAAAGCTCCTGCGGCAATTGCGCGACCGGGCCGGGGCTGCCAATCCCCGCCACCGTACCAGTGCCGCCCGATGGCCCTGCGGGTAGCGCTGGCGTCGCCGGGCGCGGGCTCGCCGCGCCACCGCCCGATTTTGGAGCCGGCGCAGCAGCCGGCGCGCGCGCTGGCGCCGGGGCAGGCGCGGGAGCTGGCGTCGGATTGTCAAAGCCGGGCGGCAGCAGCGATTCCGGTGCACGCTGGGCTAGAGCCCAGCCCGATACCGTAGCCAGCGCAGCCCCGGCGATCAGCCAACGCGCCTTCACTGCGGCAACTCCGGCACCGCGACTTCCTGCGAGATCGGACGCAATTCCTGGGGGCCGCCCGCATTCCATGAAAGCACAGCCAAAAGAAGCACGATTGCTGCAACCGAAATCACGGCAATTCCGCCCCTACGCCCCGACATGCACATTCCGGTCCCTCGCAATGGTTGCAAGGCCGGTTAGCGCAACTATAGGCTGGCCTGCAATGGAACATCGCCAATCGCTTGCAAAACCCGGGCGTATTGCCGCGCTTGCCGCCCGGATAGACCGGCCCATCGTGCTTGTCGGCATGATGGGCGTTGGCAAGTCGAGCCTCGGCAAGCGCCTGGCCAGCCTACTAGGTTTCGGGTTTGTCGATGCCGACGAGGAAATCGAGAAGGCAGCGCGCATGACCATCCCCGAAATCTTCGACCAGCACGGCGAAGCCTATTTCCGCGATGGCGAGCGGCGGGTCATCGCCCGGCTCATGGAAGATAGCGGTGCCCGCAGGGTAATCGCCACGGGCGGAGGTGCATTCTGCAACGCTGCCACCCGCGCCGAGATACTCGAAAAGGGCATTGCCGTATGGCTAGACAGCGACATCGACACGCTGGTCGATCGAACCGCGCGCAAGGGCAACCGCCCGCTGCTGCAAGGCGGAAACCCGCGCGAAATCCTGACAAGCTTGCGCGATGAACGGCGCGAATTCTACGAGCAGGCACCGATCCACATCATGAGTGGAAACGGACCGCACAGTGATTCACTCGAACGGATCGTGGAGGGAATCGAAGCATGGCTGTGATACCCGTCGATGTTGCCGGACGCCCCTATGAAGTGCGGGTGGAAGCCGGCCTGATTGCCGAACTGGTTCCCAACTGCCGCGGCCTGCTACGCAAGCGCGTCGTCCCCATCGTAACGGATGCAAACGTCCATGCCGCCTGGGGGGAAGTGGTCGAAACGGCACTGCGCGATCACGGTCACGAACCGCACTGGCGCGTACTGCCTGCCGGTGAACAGACCAAGGGCTGGGAAACCCTTTCGGCGACCGTCGAATGGCTGCTCGATCAGGGTGTGGAACGCGGCGACAAAATCGTCGCTCTTGGCGGCGGCGTTATCGGCGACCTGACTGGATTTGCCGCCGCGATCATGAAGCGCGGCTGCGGCTTCATCCAGCTTCCCACCAGCCTGCTGGCGCAGGTCGATTCGAGCGTTGGTGGCAAGACCGCGATCAACACCCGGGCGGGCAAGAACCTGGTCGGATCATTCCACCAGCCCGCGCTGGTGCTGGCCGATCTGGCCGTGCTCGATACCCTGCCCGAGCGCGAACTGCTGGCGGGCTATGCCGAGGTGGTGAAATACGGGCTGATCGCCGATGCCGATTTTTTCGCCTGGTGCGAAGAAAACGGCAAGGCGCTGCTGGGCGGAGGCTCCCGTGCGCGCGAATATGCCGTTGCGCACTCCGTGGCGCACAAGGCGCGGATCGTCGCTGCCGACGAACGCGAGACCAGCGGCCTGCGCGCCCTGCTGAACCTGGGCCACACGTTCGGACACGCGCTTGAGGCGGAAACGGATTACTCGGATCGCCTCCTGCACGGCGAGGCAGTCGCCATCGGCATGGTCCTCGCCGCCCGCTATTCCGCTCGCAGGGGGCTGATGCCCAGGGCGAGCGCCGGGAGGATTTCCGAGCATTTCGAAGCTGTCGGCATGCGCAGCGAACTGCGCCAGCTCGGCCTCGATTGCGACGGGCAGGCGCTTGCCGACCATATGCTCCACGACAAGAAGATGGACGCGGGCACCCTGCCCTTCGTGCTGATGAAGGGCGTCGGCAAGGCCTACCTCGACCGCGAAGTGGCGATCTCCGATGTCGCAGCGTTCCTCGACGAGGAACTGGCCGGCTGACTATTCCAATTCGAGGATCACCGCATCGACCGCAAGGCTGTCGCCCGCCTTGGCGTTGATCTTGACGATCGTGCCCGATTTCTCCGCGCGAAGGATGTTTTCCATCTTCATCGCCTCGATCACCGCGAGCGGCTGGCCCGCCTCGACCCGGTCGCCTTCGGCAACATTGAGCGAGACCAGCAGACCGGGCATCGGACAGATCAGGAACTTGGAAAGATCGGGCGGAATCTTCGCGATCATGTGCGTGGCCAGGTGCGCGATGCTGGCGGGCAGCACTTCCACCTGATGGATCGCGCCGCGCGTGGTCATGCGGAACCCGGTGCTCCTGCTTTCGATCTTTACGCCGAGCGTTTCGTCGCCCATTTCAGCCACGACCAGCTTGTCGCCCGGCGCATATTCCATCGCCAGTTCCACAGGCTCGCCATCGACGAACAGGCCGTCTTCGGAGAGTTCGACATCAAAAGCATGGCTGTCGATAGTGACGCGCCACGAGCCCGGCGGATCGAGCGGTTCGGCAAGCTGGCCGTCGATGCGGCGCGCCCGGTCCGCTCGCGCAGTAGCGATAAAACCGGCGATAGCAGCGATCTTGTGCATCAGTTCGTCCGATGCCGCCGCGCCGTTGAAGCCTTCGGGATATTCCTCGGCAATGAAGCCTGTAGTCAGTTCGCCCGAACGGAAGCGGGGATGCTGCATGATCGCCGAGACGAAGTCGATGTTATGGCCCAGCCCTTCGATCTCGAACATGTCGAGCGCGGCGATCTGCTTGTCGGCGGCCTCGTCGCGGGTCTCGCCCCAGGTGATGAGCTTGGCGATCATCGGATCGTAGAACATCGAGACTTCGCCGCCTTCGTAGACGCCGTCATCGACGCGGATGCCTTCGACGCCGCGGCGGCCGTTTTCAGCTCCGTCGTCGGTCCAGCCCTCCACCGGCGGCTGGTAACGCGAGAGCCGACCCGTCGAAGGCAGGAAGCCGCGATAGGGATCTTCGGCATAGACACGGTTCTCGATCGCCCAGCCGTCAATCTTGATGTCATCCTGGGTGTATTGCAGCTTTTCGCCATAGGCTACGCGGATCATCTGTTCGACCAGGTCGATCCCGGTGATAGCCTCGGTGACCGGATGCTCCACCTGCAAACGGGTATTCATTTCAAGAAAATAGAAGCTTTCGCCGGTCTTGTCTGCGCCCGAGACGATCAGTTCGACGGTGCCGGCGGAATGGTAGTCCACCGCGCGGGCCAAGGCGACGCACTGCTCGCCCATCGCCTTCCTCATCTTGGGCGTGACGAACGGCGAAGGCGCCTCTTCCACGACCTTCTGGTGGCGGCGCTGGATCGAACATTCGCGCTCGTTGAGGTAGAGAATGTTGCCATGCTTGTCACCGAGGATCTGGATCTCGATGTGACGCGGATCCTCGATGAATTTCTCGATGAACACGCGGTCGTCGCCGAACGAATTGAGGCCTTCGCGCTTCACGCTTTCGAAGCCTTCGCGCACGTCCGTCTCGGAAAAGGCAAGGCGCATGCCCTTGCCGCCGCCGCCCGCGCTCGCCTTCATCATCACCGGATAGCCGATCTCGTTCGAGATGCGCACAGCATGGTCGGTATCGTCGATCTCACCGACATAGCCGGGCACGACATTGACGCCCGCCTTCATCGCCAGCTTCTTCGATTCGATCTTATCGCCCATGGCGGCGATCGCGCCCACCGGCGGCCCGATGAAGGCAATGCCTTCCTTTTCAAGCGCTTCGGCAAAGCTCGTCCGCTCGGACAGGAAGCCGTAGCCCGGATGGACCGCCTCGGCCCCCGTCTGCTTGCAGGCAGCGATGATCTTGTCCGCGATCAGGTAGCTTTCCGATGCAGGCGGCGGGCCGATATGAACGGCCTCGTCCGCCATCTTCACGAAGGGCGCGCGTGCATCTGCGTCAGAATAGACGGCAACGGTGGCGATACCCATGCGCCGCGCGGTCTTGATGACACGGCAGGCGATCTCGCCACGGTTGGCAATGAGGATTTTCTTGAACACGTATGCCCCTACTGCTGTTCGATCAGGTCTTTGAGTTGCTTCGTCCGTGCCTCGGTCAGCGAGGTTCGGCAAGTGGCGACAAGCAACGGTTCCATCGAACCGCCGCGAAACAGGTATCCTTCAAGGTCGCATTGCGCATCGCGGAACTTGAGCCAGGCGTGTTGCCCCGTGAGGAGCGTAGCCATGTGGCCCGGCCTGCCATCGGCAGGCTTGCCGTCGCGCGTGTCGCGGTTCTTCATCTCGGTGGAGGTGAGTTTCCATTGCGCGCTCAAGGCGGCGTCCGCCCTGTGGAAATCCTGCGCCGCGCACCAGTTCATTTCCTGCTGGGCCTGCGGATCGGCGCAGTTCCAAGGCACTTCGGCCCCGGCCGTCGTCAGGAGGAGCGCAGCAATCATGCGGCGCGCGCCCGTACGCGGTTGGCGGCATAGGCTGCGAGCGCCCCGGCATAGGCAGGCGCGCCCCGACGCGCGTCCTCGCCGTCGAGAAATCCGCTCGCCGTCTCGGCGATCCGCACAACGGCATCGTCGCCCAGCGTTTCAATCGCAGCGCGATACACACCGATGGTAAAGACGATGGCACCGGTTTCAGGCAAGCGGCGCAAGGTCTCGCGCTCGCAACGGGCGAACAGCGACGATCCGGCGTTTTCCGCATTCACATGGGCATAGCGGGCTTCGGGCGGCACGGTCGGCATGTAGCGCGGCTCGCCGCTCGGCATGACAAACACATTGGTTCGCCCGTATATCTCACCAACCCGTAGCCGCTCCATGAAGCGGTCAACCCCGTCCGAAAGCTGTTCGGCATAACCGTGGATCGGTTCGTGGACGGCGTGGAGCGGCCTACCCATCTTCTCGGCGAGCCTCCAGTCGGTCGGGAAAGCGACCGCAGCAGCCACAAGTCTATAGGGCTGACCGGGCGCGGCCTGCGCCAACACGCACCAGTCTTCCCAGGTCCCGCGCGCTGCCGCTTCGAGGCTTTCGGCACCGAGCATTGCTGCCAATTCAAGGGCCGGAGCCTCGCCTTCGGGCAGCACCTGCACGCTGTCGTGATGGGCGTCGAAAGCCTCTGCCCGCGCTGCCAGATCCGGCGCAGGATCGAGCCATTCGCTTTCCGCCAAGCGCACCAGCCCCATGCGCAGCGGGCCGGAGACCCGCGCGTGAGGCAGAAGCGTCTCGACGGAAAAGCCGAGTGTCACTCGGCGGCTTCCATCTCGCTGCCGACAGGCGGCATGTTGTGGCCGAGCAGGCGGAGCATGTCCGCAGCGCACTCGACCACGTTCGATCCGGGGCCATAGATGCCCTGAATGCCTGCCTTCTTGAGGAAATCGTAATCCTGCGGCGGGATCACGCCGCCCGCGACCACCTTGATGTCTGGCCGCCCGGCGTCGCGCAGGTGGCCGATCAGTTCGGGGATCAGAGTCTTGTGCCCTGCCGCGAGGCTCGAAGCCCCAATCGCGTCCACGCCGTTGTCGAGCGCAAGCTGGCAGGCTTCCTGCGGGGTCTGGAACAGCGGGCCAGAAACCACATCGAAGCCCATGTCGGTAAAGGCCGAGGCGATCACGTTGGCCCCGCGATCGTGGCCGTCCTGCCCCATCTTGGCGACGAGCAGCTTCGGCGCGCGTCCGAGCCGGGTGGTGACTGCCTTCACGCCCTCGATAACCTGGGCAAAGCGGTCGTCGGCGGCGTATGCGGCACCGTAGATGCCCTTTACCGGGCGCGGCTGGGTGTCATAGCGCCCGAAAGCCACCTCCATCGCGTCGGAAATCTCGCCGAGCGTAGCGCGCGCACGCGCTGCCTCGACCGCGAGCGCGAGCAGGTTGCCTCTGCCCTTCGCGCCTTCGGTGAGTGCGGCAAGCGCGGCCTTGCACGCCGCCTCGTCGCGGCTGGCGCGCATGGCGTTAATCCGCGCGACCTGCGCCTCGCGCACCGCGTGGTTATCGACTTCCAGCGTGTCGAGCAGCTCTTCCTCGTCCTTGCGGTACTTGTTGACGCCGACGATCACGTCCTGGCCCTTGTCGATGCGCGCCTGCTTCGCAGCGGCGGCTTCCTCGATCCGCGCCTTGGGCATGCCGCTGGCGACGGCCTTGGTCATGCCGCCCAGGCCATCGACCTCCTCGATCAGTTTCCATGCATCATCGACGAGCTGCTGAGTGAGCGCCTCGACGTAGTAGGAGCCGCCTAGCGGATCGACGACGTTGCAGATGCCGCTTTCTTCCTGGAGCACGAGCTGGGTGTTGCGTGCGATCCGGGCCGAGAAATCGGTCGGCAGGGCAATCGCCTCGTCGAGCGCGTTCGTGTGCAGCGACTGGGTGCCGCCGAGCACCGCCGC
>JAURNJ010000270.1 GCA_030830245.1 Novosphingobium sp.
AACAGGTCTTCCAGACTGGCAAAGCGGCCATTGGCCTGCCGTTCCGCAACGATCACGTCCATCGCCTTTTCGCCGACATTGCGGATCCCGGCGAGGGCATAGCGCACTGCATGGCCGTCATCCGTCTGCTCGACCGTGAACTCTGCCTCGGACCGGTTGATGTCCGGCGGCGCCAGGGCAATGCCGCTCCTGCGCATGTCGTCGACGAACACCGCCATCTTTTCCGACTGGTGCAGTTCGAAACACATCGATGCGGCATAGAATTCGTGCGGGTAATGGGTTTTCAGCCAGGCGGTCTGATAAGCCAGCAGGGCATAGGCGGCGGCGTGCGACTTGTTGAAGCCGTAACCGGCGAACTTGTCGATCAAGTCGAACAGCTCGTTCGCCTTGGCCGGCTCGATGTCCGAGACTGTCTTGCACCCATCGACAAAGCGCTGGCGCTGGGCATCCATCTCGGCCTGGATCTTCTTGCCCATGGCCCGGCGCAGCAGGTCGGCGTCGCCCAGCGAATAGCCAGCGAGGATCTGCGCGGCCTGCATCACCTGTTCCTGATAGACGAACACGCCATAGGTTTCGGCCAGCACGCCTTCGAGCTTAGGGTGCGGATACTCGATGGCTTCCAGGCCGTTCTTGCGCCGCCCGAACAGCGGGATGTTGTCCATCGGCCCCGGCCGGTAGAGCGAGACGAGCGCGATGATGTCGCCAAAGGTGCTCGGCTTCACCGCCGCGAGTGTGCGCCGCATGCCTTCGGATTCAAGCTGGAACACGCCAACCGTGTCGCCGCGCTTCATCAATTCGTACACGCCCGGATCATCCCAGCCCAGCGCATCGAGATCGAGATCGATGCCGCGCAAGGCCAGCAGGTCGACGGCCTTCCTTAGCACGGACAACGTCTTGAGGCCGAGGAAGTCGAACTTCACCAAGCCCGCATCCTCGACATATTTCATGTCGAACTGCGTCACCGGCATGTCCGAGCGCGGGTCGCGATAGAGCGGGACGAGCTGCGCCAGCGGCCTGTCGCCGATCACCACGCCCGCGGCATGGGTGGAGGAATTACGCGGCAGCCCTTCGAGCTGCATGGCAAGATCGACCAGCCTGCGCACCTCGTCGTCGCGGCGGTATTCGTTGGCAAATTCGGGGGCGCCGCCCAGCGCGCGCTCCAGCGTCCACGGATCGGTCGGATGGTTGGGCACCATCTTGCAGAGGCGATCGACCTGACCGTAGGGCATCTGCAGGATGCGCCCGCAATCGCGCAGCACCGCGCGCGCCTTCATCTTGCCGAAGGTGATGATCTGCGCAACGTGATCGTGCCCGTATTTGCTCTGGACATAACGGATCACTTCGCCGCGGCGGGTTTCGCAAAAGTCGATGTCGAAGTCCGGCATCGAGACGCGTTCGGGGTTTAGAAACCGCTCGAAAAGCAGACCCAGACGTATCGGATCGAGGTCGGTAATCGTCAGCGACCACGCAACCAGCGAACCCGCACCCGAGCCGCGCCCCGGCCCCACCGGTATCCCGTTTTCCTTCGCCCACTTGATGAAATCGGCAACGATCAGGAAGTAGCCCGAAAAACCCATCGAGCGGATGACTTCGACCTCGAATTCGAGGCGATCGTTATAGGTCTTCAGCTCCTCCTCGGACATTTCCCCGTAGGGTTTGAGCCGGGCCTCGAGCCCGGCCCTGGCGTCTGCCGCCAGCATATGCGCCTCGCCCTCCTTGTCGCCGGCAAGGCTTGGCAGGATCGGGCTGCGCTTGGGCGGAGCAAAGGCACAGCGCTGTGCGACCACGAGGGTATTGGCAATCGCCTCGGGCAGGTCGGCGAAGATCTCTTCCATCATCGGCGAGGACTTCACCCAGCGTGACTGCGCACTGCGCGGTCGGTCCGCCGCGTCGATGTGAGTCGAATTGGCGATGCACAGCAGGGCATCGTGCGCTGCGTGAAACCCCGGTTCGGCGTAGTTCGCCGGGTTGGAGCCGACCAGCGGCAGATCGCGGGCATAGGCGAGGTCGATCAGCCTGGCCTCGCTCGCAGCCTCGACCGGATCGCCGGTGCGCGCGATCTCGATGTAGAGCCGGTCTTCGAACAACTCCTCCAGACGCTGGCAATAATTGCTCGCGGCGGCGTGCCTGCCTTCTGCCAGAAGTCGCGCCAAGGCGCCCTCGCCCGCTCCCGTCAGGCAGATCAGCCCATCGCTGCGCCCTTGCAGCTCGCTCAGCGAAACGTGCGCCGTGAGGTGATCAGGCCGATCGAGGTGCGCGGCAGAAACAAGGTGGCACAGGTTAAGCCAACCCTGCTCGTCCTTGGCATAGAGCGCCAACCAGTCGACAACGGGATCGCTCGCGGAATCGACTTCCGCCGAAGGCCTCGCCACACCCAGGAACGCGCCGACAATCGGCTGCACGCCCTTGTCGCAGCAGGCTGCGGCAAAGGCCACCGACCCGTAAAGCCCATTGCGGTCGCAAATGGCGATTGCCGGAAAGCCGCGCTCTTTCGCAAGTTTTGCGATCGCCTTCGGCTCGATCGCGCCTTCGAGCATGGTGAAGCTGGAAAAGATGCGCAAAGGGACGAAGGGAGCGAAGGCCATACTTTCATAGCTAGCGACCCTGTCCCACGGTGCAAGTCGCGCCCTGCCGAGGGTCTCGCTTTGCTGGGGACAGTCCGCCTATACTTGTCGAAAATGGGCGCTATGCTCCTCTACGGGGAAATCAGGAGGAGTGACGGACATGACCGAAGGACTTGGGCCGATACCGGCATCGCTGGTCGACCGTGCAAAGGGCATCATACTGAAGCCGGTCGAGGAATGGCCCAAGATCGCCGCCGAGACTGACAGCCAAAGCGAAATCCTGAAGAATTACGTCCTTCCGCTCGTCGCCATCGGTCCCATTGCGAGCCTGATCGGCAGCCAGATTTTCGGTTACGGAGCACTCTTCGTATCTTATCGCCCGAGCATCGTGTCGTCTCTGGCCACAGCGCTGCTGAGCTTCGTGCTCACCATCGTCGGCGTTTTCGTGCTGGCCGCGATTGCCGACTGGCTGGCGCCCAAGTTCGAGGGGCAATCGAACAAGGCCAATGCCTTCAAACTC
>JAURNJ010000271.1 GCA_030830245.1 Novosphingobium sp.
GTGCCGGGCGACCCTTCCTCCGCAGCCTTCTTCATCGTCGCCGCGCTGCTGGTGCCGGGAAGCGAATTGCTGATCGAGAACGTCGGCCTCAACGCCACCCGCGCAGGCCTGATCACGGTGCTGCGCCAGATGGGTGGGTCCATCGATGAGCTGAACCCTCGCGTGGTCGGCGGCGAGCCGGTGGCAGACTTACTGGTGCAGCACTCGGCCCTGACCGGCGTCGAGGTCGATCCCGCCCTCGCCCCCTCGATGATCGACGAGTTTCCCGCGCTGTTCGTGGCCGCCGCCCTTGCCGAAGGAACCACCGTCACCGGCGGGCTCGACGAATTGCGCGTCAAGGAATCGGACCGGCTCTCGGTCATGGCAGCGGCGCTGGCGGCAGCGGGCGCGCGGGTCGAGGAACGCGAGGACGGGCTCATTATCCATGGCACCGGCGGAGAACCGCTCCCCGGGGGTGGACCCATTGCAACCCACCTCGATCACCGCATCGCCATGTCGATGGCCGTGGCTGGCCTTGCGAGCCGCGCGGGAGTGGAGATTGACGACACCCGCCCCATCGCAACGAGTTTTCCGGCTTTCGAGACACTGCTTCAGGGGTTGGCGCAATGATCGTCGCTGTCGATGGGCCCACCGCTTCAGGCAAGGGCACCATTGCCAAGGCGCTGGCCGCGCATTTCGGCCTGCCACATCTCGACACCGGCCTGCTCTATCGCGCGGTCGGCAGGCAATGCGCGCTCAACGGGGGCAATCCCGACGATCCCTTCGATGCCCTGACAGCCTGCGCCTTTCCCGATTCGCTGGTGGCCGATCCCGAACTGCGCAGCGAGGCGAGTGGCGGCCTCGCCAGTCGCGTCTCGGTCCATCCCGAAGTCCGTCAAGCGCTCTTCCGACGCCAGCGCCAGTTCGCCACCCAGCCCGGCGGCGCAGTGCTGGACGGGCGCGACATCGGCACCGTGATCGCGCCGGAAGCCGAAGTGAAGCTGTTCGTCATCGCCAGCGTCGAGGCGCGAGCCCAGCGCCGCTTTGCCGAAATGCGCGAGGGTGGCCGCGACGTATCGCTCGATGCCATCGCCGCAGACCTCGCCGCCCGCGACGAGCGGGATCGCTCCCGGAAGGAAGCCCCCCTCGTCGCTGCCCCTGACGCGTTTTTGCTCGATACCTCCGAGCTTGACCGTGAAGCAGCCATCGCCAAGGCCATTGCCCTGGTCGAAGGCCGCGTTGGGAAAACGGCGCGATGAGCCTGAGTTCCGGCCCGCTACGCGGCCTGCGCGTCATCGACATGTCGACGATCGTCGCCGGACCCATGGCGTGCCAGATCATGGCCGATCAGGGCGCGGACGTGATCAAGGTCGAGGCTCCGCCCGGTGGCGACGGCACCCGCCATCTTGGCCCTTGCCGCAATGGCTATGGTGCGGCCTTCCATATCTACAATCGCGGCAAGCGCTCGATCGTGCTCGACCTCAAGACCCCGGGCGGGATGCAAGTCCTGCGTAGGCTGATCGCCAGAGCCGACGTCCTGCTTCACAATTTTCGCCCCAAGGTTACCGCGCGGCTGGGCATCGACTATGCCAGCCTAAAGGCCGACCATCCCGACCTGATTTATGTCGCCATCAGCGGCTGGGGCGAGGACGGACCGCTTGCAGACCGTCCGGCCTACGATCACGTCATGCAATGCTTCACCGGCTTTGCCGCGACCCAGGCGCGGCAGGACAGCGGCGGCAAACCGGCACTCGCCGCCAATATCGTGTGCGACAAGATCACTGCCATGACGGCTTCCCAGGCGGTCACGGCTGCGCTTCTCGCCCGCGCACGCGGCGACGGCGGGCAGGAAGTCAAGCTATCGATGCTGAGTGCGGCGATTGCCTTCCTCTGGCCGGACGCGGGTGGCGATCTGCACTTGCAGGGAGACGGCGTTGATTGGCGACCCAATCTTGCCGACCGGGTCCGGCTCTATCACTTCCGCAACGGCAGCGGCACGTTCAACGGAACCGATGCCTCTTTTGCGCAAATTGTCGAACTGCTTGATTCGCAAACCGGCCGCGACCCTCGCCTGAAGACCGCCGCAATGCGATCCGCCCAGCCCGACCTGATGAAGCAGGTCGAAGCCGAATGGGCCGAGGCCGTCGCCACCATGGACATCGACGAAGGGCTGGAAGCCATCGCAGCAACCGGCGCTCCGTGTGCAAAGGTGCGCTCGCTCGCCGATCTCGTGGGCGATCCGCAGGTGGACGCGATGGGCTACCTGCGGCTGGTGGATCATCCGGTTGCTGGCGTGATCCGCGAGCCGGTCCCGGCTGCGAGCTTTTCCGCAACCCCCCTGGAGCAGACCCAGCCCGGCCCTACCCTCGGCCAGCATACCGAAGAGGTGCTGGCCGAACTGGGCTATGACGCGAGTGCTGTAGAAGCGATGCGCACCGGAGGCGCATTGGGTTGAAAGACATACGGGAGAAGGAAGAGCCCATGACCTGGAGCCCCGCACCGATTAATGCCGCCGAGGTGGTAACGCCCCTATGGCTCTCGCAAGCGCTGTCACAAGCGCGCGA
>JAURNJ010000272.1 GCA_030830245.1 Novosphingobium sp.
GCTGGCAGGGCGAGCCGGTGGCGCTGCGTTTCGTGGAGAAATCCGCGCTGCATGAAGGCAAGATCATGCATTACCGCGCGCACCGCGACGTTCACGCGCAGCTGCCCGCCGACGCGCTGTCGGTCTCGCTCAACATCATGCACTCGGGCGGCTCGCTTGGCTGGATGGACCAGTAGAATTTCGACACCGAGGCTGGCCGGGTGCGCAAGATCGTTTCGAACGGAACAAGCGAGGCGTTCCTTCGCGTGGCGGTCGGGCTGGGCTCGGAGCAGGCGCTCGACCTTGCCGAACGCTTCGGTGCGCGGCACCAGAGCGAGCGAATGCGCCTGGCCGCATGGCGGGCGCTGGCATCGCGTGAAACGGATGTGGCTGCGCGGGACGATCTATGGCGCCGGGCGGGTCGGTCTGGCAGTCGTCTCGTTGCAGCCGAGGCGGATCTGCGACGGCGAGTACTAAAAAAGACTGCCTGAAAGCGCATCGATCGCACCTTGCAGGATCACTGCAGCCGCCGCGGAATCGATGCGTTCGGCGCGCTTGGCGCGGCTCATGTCCTGGCTGATCAGGCCGCGTTCGGCATCGGCAGTGGACCACCGCTCGTCCCACAACAGCACCGGCAGGCCCAGCTTTTCGGCGAGGTTGCGCGCATAGGCGCGGCTCGATTGCGCGCGCGGCCCCTCGCTTGCATCCATGTTCAGCGGCAAGCCGAGGACCACGCCGGCAACGCCGCGTTCTTTGCACAAGGCCTTGAGCAAGGCGCTGTCGGCACCGAACTTGCCGCGAGTCAGCGTCTTACCCGGCGAGGCGAAGCGCCAACCTGCATCGCACAGCGCGGTGCCGAGCGTCTTCGTGCCGAGGTCGAGTCCCAGCAGCACCCCGCCGCCGGGCAGGGACGCGCGGAATTCTGCGCGGTCCTCGGTGACTAGGGCTTGGGCTGCCATGCCTCAGAGCCTGGTGACACGGTCTTTATCCACCGGGATTGCCGCTGGAAGTGTGTCGGCAAGGAGCGAGGTGATGGCCGGGCTTATTGCCCCGAACGAGCCGAGCGACGATGTCCGGCGCGCTTCCCAGCGGCAACCCCTGCGGGGCGGGCCGATTTTGGCCGACTGCATCGTCTCTCGTCGGTCACTATATGCTCGCATAGCTCCCTCCTCGTTCCTTGCGTTCAGCCAAAATCGGCTCCGTCGCGGCGGGTCAATGCCGTATCACCAGGCTCTAACTCGGCGGACGAAATCGGTGCGCAGGTTTGCCCAGAACAAGGTCACGTCGAACAGGTGATAATTGTTGCCGGGCATGACGTAGGGTCCGAGACCCAGCTCGGGCGGCTCGCCGATCGAGAGGAACCCGTCCTTGCGACAGCTTGCGGATACCCGGCCTGCGACCAGCGCGCCTGACTTGCCCTTTATGTCTGGCACCAGCGTGCCCTGATTGGCCGATGGCGGGGCCGTGCCGCCCGCCCTGCCGGTCAGGGGATTGGTGCACACGAAGGTCGCATTTTCGAGCGACTGACCGTCCAAACCCTCGCGCCGTTTCCAGGCATCGATCATCATTTCAGGCTCGGCCGGTTCGGCGACGGTCAGCCAGGAGACGATGCAGCCTGTCTGCTCAGGCTCGGCACAGGCCGCAAGACCGGTCTGCGGCAGATCCTGTTCGACCGCGACCGGCCATCCAATCAGGTAGGCTGCGGCCACACGCTTGGCCAGCGACGTGCCTGCCACCCGGTCGCGCAGCAAACGTCGCAGGTGATAGGCCCCCTGGCTGTGCCCGGCGAGCACGATCGGCTTTTTCGGATCGACTGTGGCGATGAAATGATCGAAGGCGGCGAGCACGTCGCCATAGGCAAGGTCGAGCGCCTTCTGGGCTTCCGGCTTGTCAGTCAGGAATGCGCCGATCGCTGCCTGGCGATAGCGCGGCGCCCACACGTCGATGCTCTTGTTGAACGGGCTGGCCATGCCGCGAACGAACAGCTCAGCCAGATCGCGCGATGCCTTGTCGTCATAAGGTGCGTTCCATGACGCTTTTTCGAAGTAGCTGGTCGGGTGGAGGAAAAACACGGGCACGGCGAGCGCGTCGGCATCTTCTTCAAATCCTGCCGGTGTCCACATGGCCGGGCCGTTTGCGCCCATGCCCGGCCGCGCGATCCAGCGATCGTATCCGGCATAGGCTCCGGTCTCGACCCTGGGGCGGGGAGTGAATTCGCCCTCGGGCACGAAGGCGAATTCCGTCAGCTCGCTGGACCATAGCCGCAGCGCCAACATCGCGGCGAGCACCAGCACTGTCACTCCCGCGGTCACATAAAGGAACTTGCGCGCCATCAGGGCTTCTTATCGATCCGCGGGCGCAGCGTCGACCAGGCACGGCCTTCGCGCAAGGCGCTCCACCACGAGAGCGGGTTCCAGCCCTGGGTGCCGTCGAGTGAGAAGGTGATGAACTCGGCCCGCCCGCCAACATCGGAAAGCGTTACGGGGCCACCCAATCCATTTTCGGCAAGACCGGCCCGCCCATCAGCGCTATGGTCGCGGTTGTCGCCCATCAGGAAGACGTGGCCTTCGGGAACCTCGATCTCTGCCATCTCGTCGAGCGTCTGGCGCAGGTGGTCGATGACAAGATAGCTTGCGCCATTGGGCAGGGTTTCGCGCAGCAGGGGCAACACGCAGACCTCGCCTCCCGATGGCGTGCGGGCCTTGAGGCCGGGGAAGGTCATCTCGTCGCAGGGCTGGTCGGGATCGACTGGCAGTTCAAGCGCAGGTTCGACCGCCTGCGGCACCGGTTTGCCGTTGAGGACAATCTGCCCATTTCGGACCGCGATGCGGTCTCCCGGCAGGGCGACGACCCGCTTGATCAGGTCTTCCTTGCGGTTGCGCGGCACGACGATGACGATGTCGCCATATTCGGGCGTTTTGCCGGCCACCCGCCACTCACCGTGCGGCAACAGGTGGAAACTGACCGAGGACCAGTTCCAGCCGAACGGGTACTTGCTTACCACCAGCCGGTCGCCGACCAGCAGGTTTGGCATCATCGAGATCGAAGGAATGTAGAACGGCTTGGCGATCAGGCTGTGAAAGCCGAGCACCGCAAGCAGCATCAAGGCAAGGCCGCGCAGTTCGCCTGCCCAGTCGATGCCCTTTTCGCCCTGTTCCGGAAGGTCGGCCCCGGTCTCGCTCATAACGCGCGCGCCTCGATTACGACA